>CADCPP010000171.1 GCA_902803355.1 uncultured Lachnospiraceae bacterium
CAAAATATTCGCTATGGTACAGCCGTACCGCAGTCCTTGGAGGCCTCTCTGGACCTGCCTTAAAGCACTTGGGCACATTATAGGGGATGAATGCCTTCCCGTCAACCATGATCTTGTGTTTTTTTTGCTGTGTCAGACGTTAAAACTTCTGTTAGGCCTGATGGTCTGCGCTGCCCGGAGCCTTCGTCTTCCACTTTCCGCTGAGATAGTAAATGCCTCCGATCACGATCGGCATGAAGCCGGCCAGAGCATCGCCGTACCAGCAGCCAAGCGCTCCCATCTTCCAGACAAAGTACATCAGGGCAGCGAGTCCGATGCGGCTGATCATCCCGTCCAGGATGGCAACGAAAAGATTGAGACGCGAATTGCCGGAGCCGTTGATCATCGAAAAGCCAACGCTTCTGGTCGCCCCGCCGAAGAAATTCAAAATGATGGGGATCGTCAGGATACCTGCCTCCGCAATCACGTCCTGGTCTGCCGTAAAGAGACCGTAGACCGGTTCCTCGAAGACCAGCAGCAGTGCCGTGACCGCTGCCGCCATCGTCATGCCGATGCCGAGAACGACCCTCAGGATCTTCGGGATCCGCTCGTTTTTGCCTGCGCCGAGGTTCTGTCCGATCATTGAGGAACCAGCCGTGGTAAACGAATTGGAGACGATGCCGAACATCATCCCGGTCTTGTTGTAGATGCCGGCTAACGCCGAATAGACCACGCCCTCGTTGTTGATCCAGCTCATCAGCACGGTCTTGGAAAGATTCACGGACATGGACTGGATGGACATGGGGATCCCCAGACCGACAAGGCGGCCCATCGTGTGCGCATCCGGCCGGAAGCTTGCGGGCTTAAAGTCAAAATGGAACATCTCCCGGTTCCGGTAAAGGTAGGCAATGGAAAGAATGAAGCTCACGCCCTGGCCGATGACCGTGGCCAGCGCGGCGCCGAAGGCGCCCATCTCCAGGGGAATGACAAAAAGAATGTCCAGAACGGTATTCAGCACGGCCGCGATGGCGACAAACATGAACGGCCGCTTGCCGTCTCCCATGCCGCGCAGGATCGCGCTCACGCAGTTATAGCCGTAGATGAACAGCAGTCCGAAGCAGCAGGTCACGAAATAATCCATGGTGAGGCTGTAGGACTCCTGCGGCGTATTGACCAGGTCCAGGATACGGGTCCGGAAAGCAAGGCAGCCGACGGCGATCAGAAGGGAGGTCGTGAAAAGGAAGACAAAGAGGTTACCGATTGTCTTTTTTACCTGATCCATGCGGCCTGCGCCCACATCGCGGGCGATCAGGACCTGCCCGGCGGAGGAAAAGCCCATGGCCACAAAGGTGATGAGGTGGAGCAGGTCGCCGCCGATCGAGACTGCCGACATGCCGGCGCCGCCGATATGCTGCCCGACGACCACCATATCGACCAGATTATAGAGAGCCTGCAGGGCATTTGCGGCAAGTAGCGGCAGCGCAAAACGGAGGAGCAGCTTTGGAATGCTCCCCTCCGTCAGGTCCCGGACCATGCTGGCCGGTCTGTTCTGCGCAGCCCCGCTCATTTATTCCTCTTTCAGCGCAGGAAGCCGCTGATGATCTGCTCTTCTGCCTGCTCTTCGGTGAGGCCGAGCGTCATGAGCTTGGTAAGCTGATCGCCCGCGATCTTGCCGATGGCCGCTTCATGGATCAGTGCAGCGTCCACGGAGTTTGCCTCCAGCTTCGGCACGGAGATCACTTTTGCCTTGTCCATAATGATGGCGTCGCATTCCGCGTGCCCTTTGCAGAGCGTATTGCCGATAAGGCAGGCTTCGAACTCCTGCTGCGCATCGTCCCGCGCGACCGAGCGGGAGACCACGTCGGCGGAAGAATCTTCGCCGTTCATCTCCACGGTATAGATGCTCTTTGCGGTCTGCTGTCCGTGGGTCATGAGCGCCTCATGGACGATGAAGCTCGCGCCGCTTTTCAGCTGGGCGATATTGGTGCGGACGGTGGAGTCCACGCCCTTGATCTGCACCATCTCAAATTCCGCGTGGGCGCCTTCTTCCAGATAGGCCTCGGTCACCGGGTTCAGAATACGCTTGCCGGTCCCGTCGCCCTGTCCGTAATGCTTTTCCACGTATTTCACGCGGGAGTTCTTCCCGATGAAGAAGCGGTGGACGCCGTCGTGCTCCGAGTCGTGCACGCCGCAGTTGTCGATGCCGCAGCCTGCCACGATGACCACGTCGCAGTCGTCACCGATATAAAAATCATTGTAAACGGTCTCCTTCAGGCCGCTCTCGCTTAAGACCACCGGAATATGCACGGACTCATTCTTCGTGCCGTCCTTGATGCGGATATCGATGCCGCTCACATCGGTCTTGGATGTGATGTCGATATTCGCCGTGGTGCGGCGGCTGTCCAGCTTGCCGTTCGCGCGGATATTGTACGCGCCTTCCGGGACCGTATGCAGGTCCGCAATTTCTTCAATCAGATGTCTTTGGATCGCGTCTAACATAAGTCCCTCCTTATTCCAGGCGGCTGCAGGCCGCATTGACTGCCGAGGCCGTGCCCAGGAGTCCGGGCAGCACTTCATCGCGGGAGCCGAACTGCTTCACGCGGCCGTCTTCGATCACCGCGATCTTGTCGGCAATGCTCAGGATCCTCTCCTGATGAGAAATGACCATCACCGAGCCCTGCACCGTATTCCGCACGGTTTCGAAGACCTTGATCAGGTTCTGGAAGCTCCAGATATCGATGCCGGCCTCCGGTTCGTCAAAAAGGGAAAGCTTCGTTCCGCGGGCAAGGACCGTGGCGATCTCAATGCGCTTGAGTTCCCCGCCGGAAAGCGAGCCGTTGACCTCCCGCTCGATATAGTCCTTCGCGCAGAGCCCGACCTGGGACAGATAGTCGCAGGCCTGCATGATGGAGATCTGTTTTCCCCGGGCCATGCGGAGCAGGTCCAGTACCCGGATTCCCTTAAATACGACCGGGGTCTGGAAGGCAAAGCTGATGCCCTTCTGCGCACGTTCCGTGATACTAAGATCTGTAATGTCTTCTCCGTCAAGGAAAATTTTTCCACCTGTAACCCGGTTAACCCCCATAATGATCTTTGCAAGGGAAGATTTCCCTCCTCCGTTCGGTCCGGTCACTACCAGGAAGGTTCCGTCTTCTATGGTCAGGCTGACATCTTTTAAAATATCTTTGTTGTCTCCGTCTTCTTCGACTGTATAAGAGACGTGTTGTAATTCGAGCATATGATCCTCCTGCGGCCTGTTGCCGGTGAAATATTATAGCACAGCCAGGCGGAAATGCCAAGGCAGGTTTTTGTGGCATTTTCGGCAGACTGTGCTATAATGCATCCTTGCCCGGACGCCTGCCCAGGAAGGAAGGCCCCGGAAAAGGAGACTGGATGATCGCCAACTATCACACCCATACCTACCGCTGCGGACACGCGGAAGGAAACGAAAAAGACTATGTGCAGGAAGCCGTAAAGGCCGGGCTCAAGATCCTCGGCTTTTCCGACCATACCCCTTATGAATATTACGATGCGGATCCCGCCCGCTATCCGTCCCGGATACGCATGAAGCCGGAAGAGCTTCCCGGCTATGCCGACTCCATCCGGGCTCTTGCCCAGACATACAGCGGAACGCTTGAGATCCACCTCGGTGTTGAAGCGGAATACTATCCCAAATATTTTCCCCGTCTTCTGGAGATGCTGCGGGAAAACCGTATCGAATACATGATCCTCGGACAGCACTATCTGGGCAATGAGGTCGGCGATGTCTACAGCGGGCGGGAAACCGCTGATCCGCAGACCTTACGTCGCTACGTCTCGCAGGTCTGTGAAGCCCTCGATACAGGCCTCTTTACCTACCTTGCCCATCCTGATCTCATCCATTTTGTGGGAGATGCGCGCATCTATGAAAGCGAGATGCGCCGTCTCTGCCGCCATGCCAAGGAAACAGGAACTCCTCTTGAGATCAATTTGCTCGGCATGCGTGAGGAACGGCATTATCCCACGGCGAGCTTTTGGCCCATCGCCGCGGAAGAAGGCTGTGAGGTGGTGATCGGCTGCGACGCCCACCAGCCGGACAAGGTGATGGACATCGCGAGCGAGAAGGCCGCATTGGAAACGGTCTCCCGCCTCGGACTGAAGCTGAAGGAGACCGTTGAGCTCAGAAAGATCTGATCTGTTCTGTTTTCTGCGAATGATCTGGTAAAGCTTTTCGCACCGGCTGCTGATCAGCCTTTCAGATCACTGTTTTTCTCATCAAATTTTCTTCTGCGCCGGCAAAGGCAGAGGATCCCGGCTCCGGATCCGAGAAGCCCGGCAAGCGGGAGGATCAGGCGGGAAGGATCTCCGGTCTGCGGCGTGAAGCCGGGCAGGAAAATCGTCTGCGCCCGGTCGTTTGCATCCTTATGCTGTCCGGCGAGCACCTGGCCGTTCTCCGTGACCAGATAGACCTCCTCAAAGACGACGAGCTGGTGCAGCCAGCGGCCGGAGGCGTCCACCGTGATATTGACCGTAACTATGCCGTCCGGCTTCTCCGGTGAGAAGTCGGTCTTCTTTTTTGTGCCGGGCACCACTTCTTTTGCGGTCTTGTCATAGACCGTGGTGACGATCACGTAGTTCGCGCCGGGCGTAAGATTGCTGTAGCTGATGTCATCCCTGATCCTGGTACCGAAGAGGGAAAGCGCCGTGTCGGAGACATTGGAGGCCTTCGTTTTGATGCCGGGGAAGATCACCGCCTGGTTCTCGTCATTGATATCGGCGTGGACGGCTACTTTCACATCCTCATAGTACAGGGTCTCGAAGACAACGACGGTCCTGCCGTTCAGGGCAGCGGAGTCGAAGGTGAAGCTGAGTTCTACCATTCCGTCGGCCTCTTCCGGCGTGAAGGTCTTTTCGCTCGTCACTTCTTTGCCGCTTACAAGCAGCGGCTTGTTCGCAGTCTTGTCCATGAGGATGCCCTTCACGGTATATTCCTCGCCGGGCACAAGGCCGCGGTACGTCACGACATCCGTAATGCTGGTCTTTCCGGAGATCGTCCCTTCGCGGGTCCCGGTCTCATCGTTCTTCGCGTCCGTGGTGATCGCCGGAACGTAGATGGTCTGCCGCTCGTCATCGATGTCCGCATGGACGCCGATCTGAACGTCTCCAAGGTACAGGGTCTCAAAAGCCACCAGAGCCTTGCCGCCAACCCCTGTAGCGTCAAACGTAAAGACGATCTCTACGCTCCCGTCTGCTTCTTCAGGGGCAAAGCTGGTCTCGGCAGTCACACCGATAGATTCACCGGTCTCCTTGTCATACAACTCGCCTTTGACGACATATTCCCTGCCGGGGACGAGGTTCCTGTAAGTCACGGTATCGGTGACAGACGCGGCAGCATTCGCCTCGATATGGTTCAGGCCGCTCTCGCTGTCCGCAGCGTCGGTCTCGATCGCAGGGATGTGCACGCTCTGCTCTTCGTCCTCAATATCGTGATGGATGGCGACTTCCTTCTGAGCGGTCAGCAGGGTCTCAAAGGCTACCACCGTCTTTCCGGCAAGCCGGGACGCATCAAAGGTAAAGCTCAGTTCTGTGCTGTCTTCGGTGGCTTTCGCCGTGAAGGTCTTTTCTGCGGTGATGCCCATCGGCTCGCCGCTCTCCTTATCGTACAGTTCACCTTTAAGCGTATATGCTCTGCCGGTCTCAAGGCCGCTGCAGTCCACGCGGTCAATGATCGTGAGTTGTTCGTCTGGCCCGGTCACATGATCCTGCGTATCTTCCGCCACAGCCGTGGTATCGATCCCTGGGATCCAGACCGTCTGATCTTCGTCGTTGATCTCCGCATGCACGGCAACTTCGATGCCGTTCAGATACAATCTCTCAAACGCCACAACGATCGTGCCCTGAAGCTTAGCCCCGTCAAATGTGAAGCTAAGCTCAACGCTGCCGTTTGCACTGCCGGGCGTGAAGGTCTTTTCGGCTCTGATGCCGGTGCTCTCGCCGGTGGCCTTGTTCATCAATTCACCCTTAACGCTGTACTGCCTGCCCGGGCGAAGATTTGTGTAGGTAACAGTATCGGTCAACGTGACGTTCCCTTCGCCAAGCGCCTGGTGCGTGCCGGTGCCGTCGTCCACGAGCTCGGTCTCCAGCTTAGGCAGGTAAACGGTCTGCGCATCGTCCCGGATGTTCTTATGCTCCGCAACGGCCTTGCCGCTGGTGGAAAGGGTCTCGTAAGCCACGACGACCTTGCCTGCAAGGGCTGTGCCGTTAAACGAAATGCTCAGATCCACGCTGCCGGAGGCGGCTGAAGGCGTGAACTTCTTTTCGGCGCTGATACCGGTGCTCCTGCCCGTCGCCTGATCAAACAGTTCACCCTTTACGCTGTACTCGGTACCGGGGATCAGGTTCTCATAGCTCACGGTATCGATGATCGTCACTGTGCCGTCAGCCTCGGATACGCCGGTACCGGTCTCGGAGTCCTTAGCAGCCGTCCCGATCTTCGGGAAGAAAATGATCTGGTTTTCATCCGCCGGATCCTTATGCTCTGCCGCAAACTGCCCGGCAGCGGTCACGAGCGTCTCGTAAGCGACGATCTTTTTGCCGGACAGAGCGGAGGCGTCAAAGGTGAAGCTGATCGTGGTGCTGCCGGAAGTCTCCTTGGCCGTGAAGCTTCCTGCCTCTGTCACTCCGAGTGCGCTGACAGAGCCATCCGCTCCGATCAGCATGAGTTCGCCGTTTGCAGTATAAGTCTCACCGACCTTGCAGCCGCTGTAGGTCACCGTGTCAATAATGACGGTATTCGGGCCGGCAAAGGCATTGTGTGTGCCGGTCGCAGAATCGGCGGCAACGGTCCCGATCTTGATCGCATCATCCTCGATCGTCCCGAGGTCGATCAGCTGTCCGTCAGACTCGACCTTAAAGCTGCGGGTCTCCAGAACAAGGTTTTTTCTGCCTTCGGTCTTCATCTCTTCGATCTTGTAATTGCCGACAGGAAGCGCCTTCATGGAATCCGTCACAGTTCCGGGGCTAAACCATACGCCGTAAGACGCGGCGCCTGCGGAAACGAGTTCACGGATCACGGCGTCCGGAACGATGTCTCTGTCCGGAATATAGGCGGAAAGAGCCCGGTCCGCGCCGTTCGTGTTTGCGGAATGGGTGCCGCGTTCGGAGTCGAACACGCCGTTTTCGTCAGTAATGAAATAGTGGACTTCATTCGTGTCAGTGTTGGTGATCTTAAACGGAACGTATGCCAGGGCAGCGCCGGAGCTCTTCAGGACCTTGGTCAGTGTGACAGAGCCGCGCTGCAAGCTGTTATGGAAGGTCATGGTGCAGGGATCAGCCGTGTCCTCATCGATCGTGAAGCTTTGCGGTGCGTTCGCAACATAGATCTTCGCCTGGTCTTCGGTCAGGTTCTCGCTCAGCGTGAAGCTGCCGTAAGGAACCTTGCCAAAGTCGATCGCACCGTTTGCATCGGTCGCCTTCGTCTCGCTGTAGGTTCCGCCGGCAAGGAGCGTGCCGGAGAGCGTAAAGGAGATCCCGGATACTGCGCCGTCATCAGCAGTTTTCACGAGCTTTACCCCTGCCGATGCGACGGTCTCTTTCTGCAGGATCTGCACGCCCTCTTCCGTGTCATCGGTCTGATTGCCGCTGATCACGGAGACCGCGCTGTTCTGGTCCACCAGGTTAAACAGCACGGCTCCGCGAGCCGCATCGGACCCGTCGCCGTTCATGAGCTGAAGCGTGGAGCCTTCGATCTTAAAACCTGTCGGCGCCTTGGTCTCTTCAACGGTAAGGGTACCGAGCGGGATGATATACTGTCCGCTCGCGTTCTTTCCGTAAACAGCCGTACCCGAAACAAGATACTCATCAGACAGGCGGGCAACGTAGCTGCTGCCTGTTTTTTTGGTTTCGATGACCCAGGTGGCCGCAGCTTCGGCAGGAAGCGTATCCTTGGTATACTGTCCCGCGTAAAATTTCAGCGTATACTGCGCGCCGCTCATATCAGGATCCGCGCCACGGTCCGTGTAGTCCTCCGCAGGGGTCTTCCGGATCACAATGCTCATCGGGTCATTGAGCGGCGGTTCGGCAAAGATGCCGCTGTCAGACGCAGAAAGGGAGATGCTGCTGTCCCGGGCAACGGAGACAGCGTAGGTCCCGGAAGATAGCCCGTAGCCCGGGCTCGGCGAGATCTCCTTGATCCAGTAACTGCCCGCATTGACGGTCAGTGTGTTGGAGGTGCCGCCTGCCGCAGTGGTCAGGACCGCGTCACTCCCGCCCGCATCCCTGGCAAGCGACGTGCAGCCGCTGTCGGTATAAAGGCCGTAGCGTGCGCCGGAAAGGGAATAGCAGGAATTGCCCTCTGTGACCAAAGGATCGACGGAGGACTTGGTGATCGTGAGCGTCCCGGTCGGCATGACTGCCCTGACCCGGGCACGAAGGTATTCCATCTCCGAGACCGCCACAATGAACTGGCCGCTGCCGGTCTTTCCCGATGAAGAGGCGTTGTACGGCTTGGAAGAATAGATCATATCGGAGGACTCAGAGGCGCTCAGCCAGCTTGTCCAGGACGGGATCTCCCGCGTTGCCGTCAGGGTCACATTTGCCTTATTCGCACTGACCCCCACCGTTACCGATCCGCTGGATTCGATCTTGCCGCCGTTTGCTTCCACGATCTTCACGATCCTGGAGACGTCTGCCGAAGGCACCGTGAAGGGAACCCCGACAAGCAGTTCGTACTGGTATTCATGATCGACGGAGGCGCTGCCGGAGAGCTGAGTCCAGGCCGTCTTGCCGAGCTGATACATCTTGTCAAAATCGACGATGCCGCCGATACCGATGACCGGTCCAAAGATAGATGCATCGCTGGAGATCCACTGGCCTTCCTTGTTGTAGTAGCCGCTGGCGTTGTAGAGCGAATACATCCAGTCGCTTAAGGAAATACTGTTCATCTTTTGCCAGACGAGCGTCTGCACCAGCGCGCGCTTAAACGCAATGCCGTCTGCCGTCATATCCTGCAGCAGCCTGGTCACATCCGCTTTGGCGATGCTTACAGCCGGCACCGGGATCCAGGAATAATCCGGATTTGTCATCTGCGTGATCGAAAGGCTCCTGGCTATGGATGCGGCATTGTTCGTGATCAGGGCGAAATTGTTTTCTGTCAGCATCTTCGCAGCCTGCGCGAGCTCCATCACATTGGCCGCGGCGCTTATTCCTGCTTCGGAAAGGGATGCGCTGAGCACATGCGAGCCGGTCGTGGACGGCGTGGTCCAGTCGAAGCAGTATCCGCGCGTCCCGTTTACCATAAAGTATTCGTTGACCTGAAAGTCGCCCAGGGTCTGCGCCCAGTTGCTGGTCGAACGGGTACTGCCGTTGATGTACTTCACGGTCGTTCCCGAGTTTCCGCCCTGTCTGTGGTTTTTCGAGTTTGTGATCAGGACCGAAAACGCGCTGGTCGTGCCGACCCGGGCGTGCGTGCCGGCGCTGTAGACCGTTGCACTCTTAAAGACGCCGGGGTACTTTGCCGTAAGGCGTGTGACCAGGGCATTATAGTCGTAGTTGTAGACCTTGACCGCGCCGTGATTTGCCTTGACGCTGTTATCTGCCGCTGCCTGAGCTGCGATACCGCTGATCAGGACAGCTGCTGTCATGATGACGGCAAGCAGGCAGGCAGATACCGCATGCTTCCTTCTTTTTGTACGGATATTCATCCCTTTTGCTCCTTTTCGCTTAATCATTCACCGCCGGCGTCCGGCTCATGCGGCAGATAAAACTGCGGGGAAGCTGCCCGGACCTGCCTGATCCCATGACGCCGGCCGATGATCCGCTTAGTCCTTAACCGCCCCGCAGACGCTGCATTTCCAGCCGCAGCGCACCGTTTCATCCCAGGCCTCCCGCTCAACGACCGTTTCCTCCCAGGCCGGCTCATCCACCACGGTTTCCTCCCAGGCCAGCTCATCGACAACGGTCTCATTGTGGCCGCGCTCCTCGTGGTGAATATAGCCGGTCACGACGGGCTCATCGTGCCAGCTGGGGAAAAAGCAGGCTCCGTGCTCATTGAACACGCTTTCCCCGAACTCCCGCTGCATGATGGTCAGGTCGGTGCCGCAGCTGTTGCAGATCGCGTGCAGCTCTGTGACCGCTTCGTCATATGCCGGCTGGTCCACGATCCACTCCTGGTGCGTCACCGCTTCGTGATGAACGGTATGTGTTACCGCTTCGTGGTGAACGATGTGCGTCAGTGCGTCATGGTGCACCGTCGTAAACTGCTCTGCCCAGCTGTGGTCGCCGCTCGCCGGGATCGTTTCGGTATAGCCCGCGCCGCAGGAGCAGGTATAGGTCTTTACACCCGCCGCCCCGCAGCTCGCCGCCCTGGTCACCGTGACAGAATAGCTGTGCTGATGCGCCGAGGAAGGGGGCGGCGTGTCCTGCGGTTTTTCCGTTGCCGCCTTTGCGGATGTATCCTGTGTCTCTTTTACCGGCTTCACAGGAGAGGGCATCTGCGTCTCTTCTGCTGTTTTTTCCGGAAAGGGCGACTGAGTCGCTTCTTCTGTTTTCGCCGGAGTGGGAACTTGCGTCTCTTCCGCCTCCTTTCCGGATGGCATAAAAGGCGCCGTTTCTTCCCTCTCTTCCGTCAGATCCACCTGCCCGCTTGCCTCAGTCTCCGTCTGCTCCCGCCTCGTTTCAGCCGCCACCTTAGTTCCTTCCTCCTGCCGTGTCTTTGACTCATCCTCTTCTGCGCTTTCCGCGCCTTCCGTCAGCCCGAAAGAAACGTTTTCCGGCTGCTCCTTAGAGACTTCTTCTCCGCCGTTTTTCCCGCAGCCGATCAGCAGGATCAGGCAGCAAAGCAGCAGAGACAGAAAGAGGACCCGGGCGGATCCTTTTCCTTTTGATCGTAAAGAAAAGCCGTTTTTCAAGAACTTCTCCTTCCTTTCCTGCACACAAAAAGATGCCGCCGGTCTTTCGACCGATGACATCTTCCTCATTTGCCCTGTCTGATCATAGCACGGCAGGATGGCCGCCGCGCCTTCTTTTTATGCAACAGATGCTGCGTTTTGTCGCCTGAGCCTTTGCATCAGCAGTGTTCGATCCGGGACTCTTTTCCCGACTGCTCCGTCCGGATCAGGATCTCCCGCAGCTGCGGATAAAACGGATGCAGACCTTTCGGCGTATAGCCCTGATAGGCCTTTTCCTCATTATCCAGGATAATTTTCCTGAGTTTCGTCCCATTAACATCGATATTTGACCGATCTACGGAAATATATCGTATTTCCGGATAGTTCGGGAACCAGGTCCTGCATTTGTCTTCATTGCCGAACACGATGCATTCCGGCATGCCGACCGCCTTCTTCGCGTTCTCGATCACATAATCGCCCCAGGCCGGGACATTGCCTACGCCAAGGTCATTCAGCGGAACAAGGATCACTCTCCCGCTTTTCACAAGGCGCGGAAACATGGCTTGCAGCATCTTCTGCCGCAGCGAGACCGGGAAGGGATCATGGCTTGTCCCTTCCTTATCCGCCGATCCGATCATCACGATCACCCGGTCGCAGACAGCAAGCGCGCGCCGGATGATCGCCTCGTGTCCGATATGAAGGCCCTGAAATCTTCCGAGCACCAGGCCCAAACGGTACGGTCTCACATCATTCCTACTTTCTTTTCCCGCTCCAAACGGAACTTCACGGCATTTTCCAGATATTGTTCATAGGACTCGTCATCGCACATCACCTTGCCTGGTGCATCCGAGAGCTTGGCGACAGGCCGGCCGTTCACATACTGCAGCTTGATGACGATATTAAGCGGCTCCGCGAAGGTATCGTTGGCCACGAAGGTCCCGATGCCGAAGGCCACGCGCGTCCTGTCCTTGAAGTAGTCATAGATCTTCTGCGCCTTGTCAAAGTTCAGGCTGTCCGAAAACAGCAGGGTCTTGGTGCGCGGGTCCACGCCGTAGCGTTTGTAGTGCGCAATGATCTTCTCGCCCCAGGCGAAGGGATCGCCCGAATCGTGGCGCACGCCCGTATAGTTGTTGACCATGCTGCGGTTGAAGTCCTTCAGGAACAGGTCCGTGGTGATGGTATCCGTGAGCGCGGTCCCGTTGTCCCCGCGGTATTCGTCATACCAGTCCTCCATGGCGTAATGGTTGGTATAGGCAAGCGGGATGCTGTCGATGCCCTGATACATCTGCACATACTCGTGAGCGTAGGTCCCGATAGGGGTCAGCCCCAGTTTCCAGGCAAAATAGACATTGGATGTGCCGACCAGGTTCTGGGTCTCCTTCGCCAGCATCTCGATGGCATAGCCCTCGAACTCGCGGGAGAGGCGTCTGCGGCAGCCGAATTCCGCAAATTTGAAGGTGTATTTCTTATCCTGGAAGGCTTCGACCTTCTCTTCAAGCCGTTTCTTTGCCGAGGCCAGCAGTTCTTCGTAATCATAACTGAAGCGGAAATAGACCTCGTTGATGATCTCCAGCAGGTAGATCTCGAACTGCATTGCGGAGAATAGCGGACCGTCCACATGGACCGTCAGCTCGCCCTTATCCGATAGAGAGGTCGTCACGTAGTCGCGGATCGGGTGCCAAAGTCTCAAAAACTCCACATAGTCGTCTTTGATGAAGCGGATGCTGCGCAGATAATCCAGTTCCGGCTTCTTAAATCTGAGCGTGCAGAGATGGTCGATCTGCGCATTGATCTCTTCCAGCATCTCCGGAGTGAAGATCACGCCCTCATTCCGGCATTTAAAGTGATACTCACCGACCAGGTTCGTATGCTTGTGGAAGATCACCTGATTCATATTGAATTTATACAGATCCGTATCCAGCAGTGATACCACGATAGGGTCCAGTTTCATGTCATTTCTCCTTTGATCCGGATAGTTTCAGTCTTTGCCGTAGCCCGGCATGGGCAGAAGTTTGTGCAGATTTGCCTTATGCATGCGGTCGATCTTTGCCTTCACGGCTTCGTCTTCGATCTCCCCGCTGCGGATATAGCGGTCCAGGACCTCATAGGTGAAGCCGAGCTTCTCCTCGTCCGATTTTCCGCTCATGCCGTCCTCCGGGGTCTTTTCGACAAACATGGCCGGCAGGCCGAGTTCCCGCCCGATCTCGCGCACCTCCGTCTTCGTAAAAGCGGAAAGCACGGCAAAATCGCCGGCGGCATCGCCGAACTTGGTCGAGTAGCCCACATAGTCCTCGGAAAGATTGCAGGTATTGGCCACGCGGCCGCCAAGCAGGGCGCAGATCCCGTAGAGCACCGTCATGCGGACCCTGGCGGGGGTATTCGTCTTATAGGCATCGGTTTTGTTCGGGTCGCAGTCCATGGCCTCACCCACAAGGGAGGCAAGTGCCTTCACCGGCTCTTCGATGTTCACAACGCGGTACGGCATCCCCAGATGCCTCACTAATGCGAGCGATACGTCGATATCATGCTGCACGCCGCAGGGCATGAGCACGCCCCAGACCTTCTCCGGTCCCAGCGCTTCGCAGAGCAGCGCCGCCGTCACCGACGAGTCTGTTCCGCCGGAGATCCCGACGACCGCAGGCGGGTTTCCCTGCGCCTCAAAATAGTCCCTGATCCAGGCGATGATCTTTTCCTTCATGGCCACCTCCAGATAGTATCCTGTTTTCGTGCGCCGGGCTCCGGCGCCGTCCATCGTTCTGTTATTATACCGCATTTTGGCAAAAAAGCCAGTGTATCTTTTCGCAGCCTGCCTTTTCGCGGAACGCTTTCTTTTCCGCTCAGATATCGTACTTTGCGAGGATCTCGCTGGGCGTTCTGCGCAGAAGCAGCAGGATGGGGATGATCCCGCAGAATACGCAGAGAATAAGGAGCAGCACGAAAAGCGAAAGGCACATCCACAGCGGATAGTGGAACAGCAGCTTCATCAGTGCTGAATTCGTGACCCAGTAGCGCATGAGGATGCTCGAGATGAGGAACCCGGCCATGACCGTCACCCCGCAGAGCACGAGCGATTCGATGAGGAAGCGGAAAACGAGGTTCCGTTTTGTCACGCCGATCGCGCGGCAGATCCCGACCTCCTTCACGCGGCTCATGAGGCCGGCCCGCATGATAAAATACATGCACAGGCAGAGGATGCCGGTCATGACCGCAAGGCCGATCAGCTGCCCCCGCACCTCTCCTCTGGCATTCTTCATTACAGTTTTCACGGTCTCCTCCGGAGTATAGACCTTCAGCCCTTCAGCGGAAAGCTGCTGCACCGCCTGCTCCGCTTCTGCTTTATTTTCCGCATGCAGCACGGCATACCAGCCCGAGCCGCGGCCTTCCTGATCAAGGTCATAGATCGGCCAGGGGTTTACGCTCTCATCCGTTTTGCCGAGAGAAGAAGCGATCCGCTGATAGTCCGCATCACTCACCAGGAAGCAGACGCTGTCATAGAAGATCGGCTCCGCAAGGCTCTGATCGGCATCGTAGTTTATGACATGATAGTAAGGCGAATCGTACGGATCATCCTCCCAGACATTGATCACGCGCTCCGTTTCCAGGGTGACGCCGCGGATATGGAGCTCCTCTCCGGGCTCGGGGACCTTCCCCTCCTCATAGAAGGCAAGGATCACGGCTTTTCCCTCCGGGACCGTTATCCCGGCGTCCGCAGCGGCAGATGCCCGGTAGACGGGCAGATCTCCTTCGGCACTCATCAGCCAGTCCGCAAGCGCATCATCCGGCAGATAGATCGTCTTTTCGCTCCCCTCCGCCACTGCGGCGATGTTCACGTTCATCGTGCTGTCCGCGTTTCGTCCCTGTCCGAGCGGCAGGCCGAGCAGGTCCTCATAGGTCTTCAGATAGCCGACAGACGAGCCTTCCAGCAGTTCATCCGCTGCCGCCTTGGTCAACACCGCCCCGCCATCAGCCTTCCCGGCCAGGATCTTTGCGCTTTCCGGCAGGAGCGAGGCCGCAAGCGGATAAGCCTCCATCGTTATGGTGCTGTTCATCGCCGCGGAGGTGATGAAATGGCCGGGAACCACTGAGAAGGACGGAAGCACGTAGGGTTCGCTCCAGAGCCTGCGGTAGTAGATGCTGTCAACGCCGTGTTCCGGCAGGGCAGCCTTTTTGACCTGTTCCAGCTGTGCGCTGCTGCCGATCCCCACATAATAAAGGTCGGAGGCGACCTTCGCGCGGCTCTCACCAAGGCTTCTGAAGCTCGTGCCGAAGCTTGCCGACATCAGCACCAGGATCGCCGCGAACATGACCATGACAAGGCGCAGCAGCCTGCTGCCCTTTTTCTTTTTCTTCAGAGAGACGGCTTCAAAGCCGCTCCTTACGGCATTTTTCAGGTGGAAGAGCCTGCCGCAGGTGCCGGCCTCAACGGGCGGCAGCGCCGAAAGATCGAGCGCCGTCCGTCCCGCGGCATCCGGCCTCGCCTCATAAACGCCTTCCCGCAGCTTGATCTCGCTGTTTTCATCCAGGATCTGAACATGCGGATCGTCGACCTTCAGGTACATCCGGCCGTTTTGATTGACCACGATGAGATGCAGCGGCTCCTCAGGCGCCTCGCCGTAATACTCCACGTCGGCAAGGGCCCACACGGTCTCACTGCGCGGCAGCTCGCCGAGATAGATCTCGCGGCGGCCTGCGGCATCCGCGCCCAGGGCCTTCTCATTCTCATACGTGCGGACGATCCTGCCGTCCGAAAGCTCGATCACGCGGTCGCAGTACAGATCGACCAGGTTTGCCTCATGCGTGACCAGGATGACCAGATGCTCTTTCGCAATGCTCCGCAGCATATCCATGACCTGCAGGGTATTGGCTTCATCCAGATTGCCGGTCGGTTCATCCGCAAGGACCACGCGCGGGTTCTTCACAATCGCGCGGGCGATGGCCACGCGCTGCTGCTGGCCGCCGGAAAGCGTATTCGGCAGACGCCTTCTGTATTTCTGCATGCCTACCGCGGCTAATGCCGCTTCGGCGCGTCTGCTGATCTCCGCCTCATCCTTCATCCCCACAAGGCGCAGGGCATCGGCTACGTTTTCCTGCACGTTTTCCTTCTGGTTCAGGTTGTAATTCTGGAAAATATAGCCGATCTCGCGGTTTCTGAGCGTATCAGTATCCTTCCGGATATCTTCTCCGTTAATGAGGACCTCCCCGCTGTCAAAACGGTCGAGGCCGCCGCAGATGTTGAGGAGCGTGGTCTTGCCGCAGCCGCTGCGGCCGAATACCGCCACCATGCCCTTATCCGGCAGTTCCAGCGAAAGATCATGTAAGACATGCAGGGCATTGGCCTGCCCTTTGTTATAAATTTTGTTCAGCTTCTCGATGCGGATCATGCCTCATCACCTCCCCGCAGCGCTTCCCGGACGCTTTCGCCGAAAAGCTTTTTGACCTGTTTTCTGCCGACTCTGGCCGCCGTCAGGATCATGCCGGTGAAGACCATGAGATACTGCCAGGGATAAAGCCAGGGGAAGGCCGCATTGACCGCCGGGATGCGGTACAGCACGAAGGCAAGCAGCAGCACGAAGGCTGCCGAGGGAAGGAGCGATAGAAAAAGCCGCGTAAAGAGCCCTGCGATCACCGTGCGGACCGGGATGCCCATGGAGCGGAGGATCGCCAGATCATGCTTAAAGGCGCCGACCGCCTTCCCGGTGCAGAGATTGATGAAGAAAGCAAGGAAGAGCACCGTGAGGATCCAGAGCAGCAGCATGAAGAAGCCGCCGGCGGTATCAAGCACCGTCTCGAACGCCTCCGGCGAATATCTTGCCGTGGACAGGGCTGCGGTATAGCCCCTGCCGCGCAGAGCGGAAGAAGCCTGCTCCGCCTTCTTCTCGCTTCCGTAAAAGAACGAAGCCTGCGTATAGAAATCCTTCAGAGAGTCCTCCATGAGGGCCCTTACGCTCTTCACGTTCACCGCCGCATACGAAGTATCCGCGCCAAGGTCAGTATAGGCAGCAAGGTCTTCCGGTTTTTCCCGCAGGTACAGATCGCCCGGCAGGGTCTCCTCTATGCGGAAGACCTCCTGGCTGCCGATAAGCTGCGAAAGAAAGCGGTTGAAGGAGCGGAAGGATACCTGAATGTTCATCTCGGCGTAGGGCATGCTGCCTGCCTTAATGCGCTCATCCAGTGCCCCGGTAAAGGCCTGTCCGGACACGTAGACCTTGTCAAGAGGAAGGTCAAAGGCCGGAATGATCTGGGTTATCGTCTGCACCTGC
>CADCPP010000172.1 GCA_902803355.1 uncultured Lachnospiraceae bacterium
CTCTTCGCCCTTCTCCTCTGCTGCCCGCAGCATATCCTCCACTTCGGCATATTCATAGGCAGAGACAGCCGCGATCACGCCCTGATGCGCGCCGGTCTCCGACATCTCATCCAGGCGTTCCTTGGTCACAAAGCGGCACTGGATGTTCCGCTTCTGCGCCTCCGCGATGAGTGAGCCGAGCGCGGCGTCTTTCAGGCCTTCCTGCACATAAAGCCGTTCCACCGTCTTTCCTGCGCGCAGGGCCTCTCTTACGGCATTGCGCCCTTCCATGCGGGAAAGGCTGCCATCTTCCTCCCGCTCTGCCGTGTGAGCCTTTTCTCTTTTTTCCGTTCCCGGCTGCTTTTCCGCTTTGCCGCGAAAGCGTTCCTGTCTCTTATTCTGCATACTGCATCCCCTTCTGCACCAGCTGCGCGGCGCGCTTTGTCTCTCCGGAAAGGTAAAGATATCCGATCAGTGTTTCCAGGCCTGTCGCCTTCAGATATTCCGCGGCCGAGGCATGTTTGGAGATCGTCTCCGGGTGCGAGTTTTTCCCCCGTTTGAACAGAGAAAGCTCCGTTTCCGACAGCTCCCCTGCCTGTAGCAGACCGTCCGTGATCTTCGCCTGCGCCTTCGCGGTCACATACCTCTGGACCTTATCATGCAGCGCTTTGCCGTGCAGCGTGGTCGTCTCCGCAAAATAGGTGCGGAGGATCAGTTCATAGGCGGAATCCCCCACATAAGCCAGGGTAAGAACAGGCACCTGACGCAGGTCAGGTGCCGTGATCCCGAAGATACTTCTTATTTTCTCTTCCATTTCACACCCTCTTTGGTGTCTTCAAGCAGGATCCCCTTATCGGCGAGTTCTGCGCGGATCTGATCCGCCCGCGCGTAATTCTTTGCCTTGCGGGCTGCCTGCCGTTCTTCGATGAGGGCCTCGATATCCGCATCCAGCAGTTCTTTCTTCGGTTCCTCAATGCCCAGCACGCCGGCCATATCAAGAGCGGCGGCGCGAAGAGCATCCCAGTCCGCCCGGCCGGTCTGCGCAGGATCGGTAATATTCGCAAATTTTACCAGTTCAAATAAGGCAGCGATGGCGTCCGCCGTGTTGAAGTCGTCATCCATGGCCGCTTCAAACTGCGCCCGGAAACGGATAGCCGCTTCCCGGACCGCGCCCTGATCCGCGCCGACTTCCGCACAGTTTTCCGCTTCATCCCGTAAGCGCACAAGGCCGTTCTGAATGCGCTCCAGACCGCTTTTCGCCGCTTCCATCAGCTCGGGGCTGAAATTGAGCGGGCTTCTGTAGTGCGCGCTCAGCATAAAGAAGCGCAGGATGGAAAGGTCATACTGTTTGGAGATATCACGCACCAGCAGGAAGTTGCCGAGCGACTTGGACATCTTGACGTTATTGATGTTCAGGAAGGCATTGTGCATCCAGTAGTGGCTGAAGACATGACCGCTTGCGGCCTCGCTCTGCGCAATCTCGTTTTCATGATGAGGGAAGACCAGGTCTTCGCCGCCGCCGTGGATATCGATCTCCTCACCGAGGTATTTCTGCGACATTACGGAGCATTCGATGTGCCAGCCCGGACGGCCCTGTCCCCAGGGACTTTCCCAGAAGGGTTCACCCTCCTTCTTCGGCTTCCAGAGCACGAAGTCCATGGGATCTTCCTTCTCTTCTTCTCCGGTCACCAGAAGGGTGCGGTTTCCGCTTTCCAGCTCGTCCAGATTCTTGCCGGAGAGCTTGCCGTAGCCCGGAAAGCTGCGCACGCGGAAATACACGGTGCCGTTGACCTCATAGGCGAATCCCTTTTCGATGAGGGTCGTGATCATCTCGATCATGCCGCCGATCTCCTCGGTCGCCTTCGGATGCGTCGTCGCGGGACGCACGCCCATGCCGGCCATATCCGTTTTGCACTCTTTAATGTAGCGCTCGGAGATTACAGACGAGTCCACGCCCTCTTCCTTTGCGGCACGGATGATCTTATCGTCTACGTCCGTGAAATTGGAGACAAAGTTTACCTGATAGCCCTTGTACTCGAAGTAACGGCGGACCGTATCGAAAAAGATCATGGGACGGGCATTCCCGATGTGGATGAAATTGTAGACCGTGGGTCCGCAGACATACATCCGCACCTTTCCTTCTTCGATGGGAACGAACTCTTCCTTTCTGCGGCTCAACGTATTATAGATCTTCATGATCTTTCCTCTCAATAATAGAAAATATGGGCGCCCATGATCATGTATTCCGTATATTTGCGGGGATTGTTCCGCCAGTCATTAAAATCACAGAAGTACATCCAGCGCCTGTCCAGCGAGCGCGCGCCGTTAAAGCAGTCCCTGGCAATGTTCACGCAGGTCGCCCTCGCGCCTTTGGCCAGCGAGATGGCCAGCGTTCCGTTGTCGACCGGGGTGAACTGTCCTCTGCCCATGATCACGTCATAGAGCGTCGTCTGCCAGCGGGGATCCAGAATACGGTTGAAGATGACATTCGCCACCGCCACCTGAGCATCATAGGGCTGAGAACCGCATTCGCATTCCAGAATGGAGGCCAGCAGCTCCAGATTGGTATGGCCGGTCGGATTCATCGCATTCGGATCGATGTTCGTGCTGCCCACACCGCGCTTGTCATTCAGTGCCCAGCGAAGATTTGAAGGCTGGCTGCCTGAGTTGCTGCCTGAGTTGCTGCCTGAGTTGCTGCCTGAACTGCCTGAATTCGCGCTGGCGGCTGCCTGCTGTCTGGCTCTTGCCGCGTCCTCCTCCGCCTTCTTCCGGGCATCTTCCGCGGCAGCGGCGGCCTCGGCTGCTTTCCGCGCAGCCTCTGCTTCAGCCGCCTTCCGGGCTTCTTCCTCCCGCTTCCGTGCGGCTTCCTCTTCGGCAAGCCGGATGGCCAGCTTTAACTCTTCCAGTTCCTTCTTTTTCTGCGCTGCGGCATCGGCATAGGTCCGCGCTGCCGCTTCGGACTCATCGATCTTTTCCTGGAATGCGGTCATCTTGTCCACAAGGGCCTGGACTTTGTCCGCCATATCCGCCTGCTTTCCGGAAAGCTCTTCCAGCAGGGCAGAGACCGCGGCTGCATTCTCTTCGCTCTCTTCCTTGAGACGGACCGATTCAGCCAGCGTTTCTTTATAGGCTTCCATCATTTTGCCGTCATACTCGCTGAGCGAGCGAATATAATCCGCACTGTTGAAGACCTCCGCCAGAGACTTAGCTCCGGTGAGCAGTTCCCAGATGGAGCCGTTCTGCTGCTCATACATATAGCGGATGCGCTTGCTCATGGTCTCCTTCTGCTGCTTCAGCAGGGCTTCGTTTTCCTCCTGCTTCTGCGCGCAGCGTTCCACCTCGGCCTGTGCCTCTACGAGGCGTTCTTCCGTTTCGGTGATCTCATCCAGCAGGGCATCCAGCTCCTCATTGGCCTGGTCCAAATCCTTCTGCAGCTCATCATACAGGCCCTGATAATACCGTGCTTCCGCCCTGGCCTCTTCTTCCTTTCGCTCCTCCTCGGAGATCTCATTCTCCAGATTGGAAACAGAAGAATTGACGGCCAGCGCGGAAATGCCCGTATGAAGCAGCAGGACCAGGCAAAGACCTGCAGAAACGGCTTTTATCCAAAGCTTTTTCCGTTTGATCACGGCAGCTTTCCTCCAAGATCACAGCGTGAATTTATCGGCAAACCAGTCTTTCAGCTCTGCGATCGGCACGCGCACCTGCGCCATGCTGTCGCGTTCGCGGATGGTCACCGCGTGGTCTTCCTCGGAATCGAAATCGTAGGTCACGCAGTAAGGCGTGCCGATCTCATCTTCTCTGCGGTAGCGCTTGCCGATGTTCCCGGTCACGTCGAAATCGCACATCCAGTCACGGGAGAGTTCCGCGTAGACCTTTTCTGCCGGTTCCGCCAGCTTCTTGGACAGCGGCAGCACCGCGATCTTGACGGGGGCAATGGCCGGCGCAAAGTGCAGAACGGTACGAACGTCGCCCTTGGCTTCATCCAGCACTTCTTCGTCATAAGCGCCGCAGAGCAGGGCAAGGACCGTGCGTTCCACGCCCAGCGAAGGTTCGATGACATACGGCAGATAGCGTTCGTTCGTTTCCGGATCGAAGTAGGTCATATCCTGTCCGGAGGTGTTCTGGTGCTGGGTCAGATCGTAATCCGTGCGGTCCGCACCGCCCCAGAGCTCGCCCCAGCCGAACGGGAAGAGGTATTCAAAGTCGGTCGTGGCCTTGGAATAGAATACCAGCTCTTCCGGATCATGGTCGCGCAGGCGGATCTCCTCGTCCTTAAGGCCGATGGTGAGCAGCCAGTTATGGCAGAAGCTGCGCCAGTAATCGAACCACTCCAGATCCGTGCCGGGCTTGCAGAAGAACTCCAGCTCCATCTGCTCGAATTCGCGCACGCGGAAGATGAAGTTGCCGGGCGTGATCTCGTTGCGGAAGGA
>CADCPP010000173.1 GCA_902803355.1 uncultured Lachnospiraceae bacterium
TATTTCTATCTCCCTGAGATAATCTGATTCAATGCGCCTTGTACAAAATAGGTGAATTCTCCTTTATCGAGACAAAGGGACCCCCGGTCTGTTTCAAAAACAGACCGGGGGTCCCTTTTGCCAACCCGTCAGACAGATACCCTACCATTATTACTCAGAATTTTCTGATGAGCATCTTTCTGTGGTGCAGTTGTTCTTTATTCCTGTGGGGTTACTTCGCGTAATCCGTACTCCGCGTCTCGCGGATGACATTCACGCGGATCTGACCGGGATACTCGAGTTCCTTCTCGATGCGGCGGGCAACTTCCTTCGCCATGATCTGGGTGCCCTCGTCTGAAACGTCCTCGGGCTTGACCATGATGCGGACTTCGCGGCCGGACTGGATGGCAAAGCACTTTTCGACGCCATGGAAGGAATTTGCGATTTCTTCGAGCTTCTCAAGTCGCTTGATGTAGTTCTCAAGCGACTCGCGGCGAGCCCCGGGCCGGGCGGCTGAAATGGCATCTGCCGCCTGAACAAGCACGGCTTCGACTGTCTGCGGTTCCACGTCGTTGTGATGCGCGAGTATGCAGTGGATCACAGCCGGGCTCTCATGGTACTTGCGGGCAAGTTCGCCGCCGATGGAAACGTGTGTGCCTTCCTGTTCGTGGTCCACTGCCTTGCCGATATCGTGGAGCAGGCCGGCGCGCTTCGCAAGCTGGACGTCTGCTCCGAGTTCGGCGGCCATCATGCCGGCCAGATGGCTGACCTCAATGGAGTGCTTGAGCACGTTCTGGCCGTAGCTGGTACGGTAACGCAGGCGGCCCAATAGTTTGACGAGTTCGGGATGGATACCATGCTGACCGGTCTCAAAGATCGCCTGGTCTCCGGCTTCGCGGATCTGCTGATCGATTTCCTTCTTGGCTTTCTCGACGCATTCCTCGATACGCGCAGGATGGATGCGGCCGTCCATGATCAGCTTTTCGATGGCGAGGCGAGCGGTTTCGCGGCGCACGGGATCGAATGCGGAGACGATCACGGCTTCAGGTGTATCGTCGATGATCAGATCGACGCCGGTCGCAGTTTCGAGGGCGCGGATATTGCGGCCTTCGCGGCCGATGATGCGACCCTTCATGTCGTCATTGGGCAGATTGATGACGGATACGGTCGTTTCCGCGACATGGTCGGAAGCACAGCGCTGAATTGCCAGAGCTATGATGTTGCGGGCTTTCTTTTCGCCCTCTTCCTTTGCCTTGCTTTCAATATCACGGACAAGTACGGCAGCGTCATGATAGGCGTCTTTCTGTACGCGCTCGATGACAGTCTGGCGCGCTTCGTCCTGAGTCATTGCGGCGATGCGCTCAAGTTCCGTGATCTGCTTTTGCTTAAGGGCTTCGGCTTCATTTTCGAGTGCGGTGATGCTTTCCTGCTTTTTAACAAGAGCCTTTTCACGCTGATCGAGGGCGTCAAGCTTCTTATCGAGCTGTTCTTCCTTCTTGTCCAGCTGTTCTTCGCGCTGTTGGGCGCGACGTTCTGAGCGCTGGATGTCCGCGCGGCGGGCGTTGATTTCCTTGTCCGCTTCGGACTTGAGCAGAAGAACTTCTTCTTTTGCTTTGAGTCTCATTTCCTGAGAGTCTTCTCTCGCTTTGCGCTGGGAATCATCCAGGAGCTTTTTGACATATTCTTCCGTCCGGCCGATCTTGGCTTCCACAGCGTTCTTCCGGTAGCTGTAGCCGACAGCGGTGCCAATGACCAACGCGGCGATCATCAAACCGATGGCTAAAATGACAGACAATAGATTGCACCTCCCTTTCTTTTGGATTTTTTCAGTCTTTTGTTACGCAAAAAAACGTACGACGGGCGTACGGCGCGTTCATCCAATATCTTGTTTTCCGTGTCAATGCACGGATAACGTAAACTCACTCATGCTGCAAATACACCGACACAGACAGGAAAGCCTGCCGGCCCGTGTTTTATCACATGAACATTAAAATAATGTAAGCATACGTAAAAAACAGGTGTATCAGATAAACGGCAGCTCCATGTGGTGCATGGAATGAGCCTGCCGAACATTATTATTCTATATTAGAAAGATGTTTGTGTCAAGGCCAAATTTGAATAAAAACCAGTGTTTATGCGGTTTTTGTTATACAAAAAACGACGGAGAACGATATCATCCGTCGTGTACGGTTGTGATTTCCATATCAGGAAGAACGCTGCTGAGACGTTCTTTCATGGAAAGATGGCCGTCAATGGGCGAGACTCCGATGACGAGCTGGCTGGCCTGGCGGCTTTTTGCATAATCACAGATCGTTTTTTCAACATCCTGTGAAGAGATGATTTCCATTTCAGCATCGGCGGCGCGGGCTTCGGCATACAGCTGATTGATCGCCGCCGGAATGTCGGGGTTTCCCATGAGCGTTTTCTGCCGCGTGCGTACATGCAGCACCAGCAGCCGCGCATCCTTCTCATCAGCAAGCTCGCGGCCTCTGCGAATGAGCCTCGAGCACTGCGGCTGGTCGGTCACGCAGACAAGGATGCAGTTCTGTGGCATATAGAGCCTCCTGCTCAAGCGGACGCGGAAGCATCCGCGTGTGATATCACTTTGTAAGATGAAACAAATTTATCATAGCTGATCACGTGCAGCCGGTCGCCTGACTGCCAGCACGGCAGAGGTTTGAAAGCATCATAATAGAAAAGACGGTCGTCAGCGGGGTCCTGCTTTTCACCGACATTCAAATAAAAGGCGTAGTACATGACATTATCTCGCTCCACCGGGGTCGTTTCCATGCGCAGATAACGGCCTTCCGCTTCTTTTTTTGCATCGTGCAGGGCACGGTCGATATGCTGTCTGTAACCCCTGCGGGGGAGCAGGAAGATCTGCCGGATAAAAATGATCCAGCATCCGGCAAGGATGCTCAAGAGGATTGTGAGCCATTTGATCCTGACGATGAAGGACCAGACTACACCGCCTAAAAGCAGGAGGGCAGGTATCAGCATCAGCAGCCGTGTTTTCCGGACGGCTTCTTCCGCTCTATTCAGATCCGTTTCATCGTACATCGTTGGTCCTCCACTTCTTTGATACTTTTATTATAACTGATAATCCGGACAAAAACAAGGCATTAGGTTGTCAAAGGACAAGACTCTGACCATGCTGCTTCAGCCGAAACGCGGAACTGATAACCCTTCTGCCATAAGAAAATATGATACATTTCCTGTTTTTGA
>CADCPP010000174.1 GCA_902803355.1 uncultured Lachnospiraceae bacterium
CTTAGCCGTGAAAGCCTTCCGTACAGCATGCCTTTTCTTGTCTCATTTTCTCTAAGAAAAGTCCCCTCCCGGACCGTCTTCGTAAGCGGCAGGCCGAAGGCTGACAGCAGGAGGATCACAGAGATGAGCAGCAGCGCCGCAAAGACCAGAGGGCGCTTCATGGCACGCCCTCCTGCCGCCTGCGGATCATACTCTCTTCCCCGCCTGCTCCAGCCTTCTCAAACGGCAGCAGCACGCCCGGCCAGCCGTCGCCTGAGCCGATATCCGGCAGTTCCCCCACCGTGATCAGATGCGCAAGCTTGCCGAAGGTTCCCTCCTTGATCCCGGACACCTTCATCAGATCTTCCGGTACGCGAAAAAAGCCGTGCATCTTCCGGTATTCCAGGATCGCCGCGGCTTTCGCGGGACCGATGCCCGGAAGCTTCTCCAGCTCCTTCGCACCGGCCGTATTGATATTGATGGGCTCCGGGATCTCCGTCGCAGAAGCCGCCGTCAGATCTGCCGTCCGCTCCGCTCCCTGCATGCTTTCCGCGCCGTGTTCAGGCGCGAAAAAACCGGCGCCATGACGCATTGCATACATGCCGCCCGCAAAAAGACAGAGGATGGTGAGCACTATCCCCGGTATCCGTTTACGCATAGGCTCCTTTCGGGCCCGTAATTCCTTCTGTATCTCAAAGTATAAAAAAAGAAGGGAGAAAATGCAAGCACATTTTCTCCCTTCGGCAGTCGGAAAACTTCCCTTACAGCACCTCTTTCTTCCTGAGGCTGCACATGTACAGAAGATAAACGATGGTGCTGAGCGACCAGGTGACCGGGTAGATCCAGATGGCCAGCAGAATATTGTGATAGACTCTCCCGATGGTCATGAGCGTGACCACACGCACCGCGCACCAGCAGGTCAGCATGACGATGGTCGGGACGATGGGCTTGCCCAGGCCGCGCATCACGGCGGAGCTCACATGGGAAAAGCCGCAGAGGCAGAAGAAAAACCCGCAGATCTGCCCGCGGAGCGCGCCGTAATAGATCACCTCCGGGCTCGCGTCAAAGAGCGCGACCAGCTGCGGGCTGAAGAAGACCATCATGGCACCCATTGCCTCTACTACAAAGACCGAGGTCAGCAGGCCGAATTTGACGCCCTTCCGCATCCGGTCCTTCTTTCCGGCGCCCAGGTTCTGCGCCACAAAGGTGCTCATCGCCATGGAAAAGGCGTTCACCGGGAGGAACACGAAGCCCTCCAGCTTGGTGGACGCGCCGATCCCGGCCATCGCCACCTTCCCGAAGGAATTGATATAGGACTGGATCATCATATTGGCCAGATCGATCACGCAGGCCTGCAGGGCCGTGGGCAGCCCGATGCTCACGATCTGTCCGAGCTTCGCGCCGTCAAAGCGGATCTTTTTCGGGATAAAGCGAATGACTTCATCTGTCTTCAGCAGCCGCCGCATCGCCAGCACCGCACTCACCATCTGTCCGATGATGGTGGCAAGAGCCGCGCCTTCCACCCCCATGTGCAGGAAGCGGATAAAGGAAAAGTCCAGGACAGCGTTCAGCACGGAGCTGAAGATCAGGTAGTACAGCGGATGTGTGGAGTCGCCGCTCGCCTGCAGGATACCCATCTGCAGATTGTAGAAAACAAGACCTATGCTGCCGGAAAAATAGACCCTGAGATACAGCGCGGCTTCCGGGAAGACGTCTGCCGGCGTATCCATCCAGCGGAGAATGGTGGGCGTCATCACGATCCCCAGTACGGTCATGATGATCGAGGCCGCGATCCCCATGGCATAGGTGGTATGCACGCTGCGGGAGACCGCCTTCTCATCCCCTGCGCCGATATCCCGGGCGATCACCACCCCGGCGCCTGTGGAAAAGCCCATGAAAAAGCCGACGATCAGGAAGATGATGCTTCCGGTCGCCGTGACTGCCGCCAGCGCGCTCGTGCCGATGAGCCGCCCTACGATCAGGGAGTCAACGGTATTATAGAGCTGCTGGAACAGCTGTCCGATAAAAAGGGGCACGGCAAAGCGGATGATCCGCTTCCACACTGTCCCCTCTGTCATCAAATAACTGGACTTTGCCATGATTTCTCCCCGCCTTCCCTTAACAAGGGGAAAGGCGCCAAGCGAAGCGAAGGGGTCTTAGGAGTTCTTTCTCTTCAGCATGTCGCGTTTTCTTAAGGTCGGATCCAGAATGCGCTTGCGGATCCGCAGATGGGTAGGAGTGACCTCCAGCAGCTCGTCCGTGTCGATGAACTGCATGGCCTGCTCGAGGCTCATCACCTTAGGCGGCGTCAGCTTTAAGGCATCGTCCGAGCCTGAGGCACGGGTATTCGTCAGCTGCTTCTTCTTGCAGACGCTGACCTCGATGTCCTCCGCGCGACCGGTCTGGCCCACGACCATGCCGGCATAGACCCGTTCGCCGGGCCCGATAAAGAGCAGGCCGCGCTCCTGCGCGTTGAACAGGCCGTAGGTGACCGCTTCACCGGTCTCAAACGCGATGAGCGAGCCGTTGCTGCGGTAGTGGATATCGCCCTTGTAGGAAGCGTAGCCGTCAAAGAGCTGGTTCATGATGCCGTTGCCCTTGGTATCGGTCATGAACTCGTCACGGTAGCCGATCAGCCCGCGGGAGGGGATCATGAATTCAAGGCGCGTTCTGCCTTCGCCGAAGGGCCGCATATTGGACAGCTCGCCCTTTCTCAGGCTCAGCTTTTCGATCACGGTACCGGAGTATTCATCCGGCACGTCCACATAGACGCGTTCCATGGGTTCCAGGAGCCGTCCGTCCGCGCTGCGCTTATAAATGACCTCTGCCTTGCTGACGGCAAATTCGTAGCCCTCGCGGCGCATGGTCTCGATCAGGATGGACAGATGCAGCTCTCCGCGGCCGGACACCTTGAAGTTGTCCGGGCTGTCGGTCTCTTCGACCCGCAGGGAAACGTCCGTGTTCAGCTCGCGCATCAGGCGGTCGCGCAGGTGACGGGAAGTGACATATTTGCCCTCCTGCCCCGCGAACGGGCTGTCATTGACCAGAAAATGCATGGCGATGGTGGGCTCGGAGATCTTCTGGAAGGGGATCGGTTCCGGATTTAAGGGATCGCAGAGCGTATCCCCGATGTGGATGCCCTGAATGCCGGACACCGCCACGATGGCGCCCACATTCGCCTCGGTCACCGGGACCTTGGACAGGCCGTCAAATTCAAACAGGCTGCTGACTTTGACCTTCAGCTTCTTTTCCGGAGCGTGATGGTTCACGATCACGACTTCCTGGTTCACGCGGATCTGCCCGTTGTCGATCTTGCCGACGCCGATGCGGCCGACATATTCGTTGTAGTCGATGGTGGAGACGAGCAGCTGCAGCGGGGCCTCGGGATCGCCCTGCGGCGCCGGGACCGCATCAAGGATCGTATCCAGCAGCGGGCGCATATTCACGCGCTCATCGGCAAGATCCTTCACCGCCCAGCCGTCGCGCGCCGAAGCGAACACGAAGGGGCAGTCCAGCTGCTTTTCGGAGGCATCCAGTTCCAGCAGCAGGTCGAGGACCTCGTCCACCACTTCCTTGGGGCGGGCTTCCGGACGGTCCACCTTATTGATGCAGACCACGATATCCAGGTTCAGCTCCAGCGCCTTGGACAGCACGAAGCGGGTCTGCGGCATGGGTCCTTCAAAGGCATCCACCACCAGAATGACGCCGTTCACCATCTTCAGGACGCGCTCCACCTCGCCGCCGAAATCGGCGTGGCCGGGGGTATCCACGATATTGATCTTCACGCCCTTATACGTGATCGCCGTGTTCTTGGACAGGATGGTGATCCCGCGCTCACGCTCCAGATCGCCCGAGTCCATGACGCGCTCGGCGACTTCCTGGTTCTCGCGGAACACACCGCTCTGCTTCAGAAGCTCATCCACCAGGGTCGTCTTGCCGTGGTCGACGTGGGCAATTATTGCAACATTTCTGACATCTTCTCTGATCATAAATAACCTCTTTGCTGAAACAATCAGGATCTGCCGTGCAAAAGTGCACAACATTATTATTTTAGATGATTCTCAGAAAAAATCAAGTCTCTTGTTGTTCTTCCAGCATTTCCGATACGCGGCGGATCGAAAAGCAGACCGCATCGGTGCAGGTCCGGTGAAAAAGGTCCCGGGAAATGATCTCCGGCCGGTCTTCTTCGACGGACGGATCCAGGCCGCCCAGGATCTCCGGGCAGCGGATGCTGCCGAACTGCGCGGTAAAGTTCTGCTCAAAGGCTTTGATCTTCTGCTTCAGCACGGCCGCCTTGTCGTTGTCCCCCAGCCGGCTCGGCCCGTACTTCATGCCCAGGGCCATTTTCGCCCCGGAAATGCAGCCGCAGAAGTTATTTTGTTCATAGTGGCCGCAGAAGCCGGAAGCGATCTTCCGGGCCGTTTCCTTATCCATGCCCATCCATTCGGCCAGTTCGCCGAACACCGACATTGCACAGCAGACGCCGTGTCCGAAGCGCCCGCGGATCTCTTCAACATTCGGTTCCAGTCTCATGATCACATTCCTTTCCCGTCATTCGGCGGCTGCTTCTTCCCCGAATTCCGTCTGATGCATTCTTTTTCCTTTGACAAACCGCTCCGGCGGGAGACCCGGGGAGCGGCTTGTCTTTACTCTGTGGATTCGGTTCTGTTCTTAACCAGGATAGTTTCGTTATCAGCCCTGCGCCTGAACGGCGGTGATAGCCACGACGCCCACGATGTCCTCGGCGCTGCAGCCGCGGGACAGGTCGTTCACGGGCTTTGCCAGACCCTGGCAGATGGGGCCATAGGCTTCGGCATGCGCAAGACGCTGCACCAGCTTATAGCCGATGTTGCCA
>CADCPP010000175.1 GCA_902803355.1 uncultured Lachnospiraceae bacterium
CCGCGGGATTGAACCGAACACGTCAAGCCGTACGCGCATCGCCTACGCCTATGATCTCCGCGTGTTTTTTGATTATCTTCTTGAAAACCATCCGGAATTCATGGGAAAAGACATCAAAGATCTCAAAGTATCCTCTCTCGATGCCGTCAAACCGATCGATCTGGAGGCTTATCTGGATCATCTGAAATACTATACCTCTGAAGACGGTGAGGAGCATATCAATCATGCCCGCGGTCTGATGCGAAAGATCAGCGCCATCAAGACGATGTACAACTATTTTTATCAAAAGGAAATGGTGGAATCCAATCCCGCTGCGCGGATCCCTATGCCGAAAGCGCCTGAGAAAGAGATCATCCGGCTGGATATTGACGAAGTAGCCGATCTGCTGGATCAGGTGGAAAGCGGTGAAAAGCTGACGGAAAAGCAGAAGGCTTTTCACGAAAAAACCAAAAACCGAGATCTGGCCATGCTTTCTCTCCTGCTCGGGACCGGGATCCGTGTCTCGGAATGTGTGGGACTGGATATCAAAGATGTGGATTTCGGCAATATGGGGGTCCACGTGCACCGGAAAGGCGGCAAAGAAGCTATTGTCTATTTCAGCGATGAAGTGGCCGATGCCCTGGAGATCTATTTCGATGAACGGAAAACGCTTGCCGCACAGGCCGGGCATGAAGAAGCCTTTTTCCTTTCCCTTCAGAAAAAAAGGATCAATGTCCGTTCGGTGGAAAACTTAGTCAAAAAGTACGCACAGACGGTAACGACCCTGAAAAAGATCACGCCGCACAAGCTTCGCAGCACCTACGGCACCAGCCTGTACCAGGAAACGAACGATATCTACCTTGTTGCCAGCGTTCTTGGCCATTCAGATGTGAACACGACGAAAAAGCATTACGCCGCGACAAACGACTATATGCTCCGGGCCCAGCGGAACGCAGTCAAGTTGCGGGAAAAGCTGCCGGAACAGGCTGCCGAGCCCATGTCGTCGCAAATGACCGAAGCAGAAACCAGCGAAGAAGAAAAGAAGGAATAAAAAAGGGCCCGTTTCCGGGCCCCGTAGCCCCGCCTTGGCGGGAATGAAACAGGGACACAGCCTGGGGGTGGACCGGCCCTGGATCAGACAGGATCATACAGTCAATGGGAAACATTCTGCGCATCTAAGGAATAGACGACCAGAAGGGGCTGTCCGATCTGCAGCGGTGCATCACGGCGCAGATTGTTGATGCTGCGCAGGTTTTCCACATAGGCCGACAGGGTCTTGTTGTCTGCCGCGGGGGCATATTCCTTCGCGATGCTCCACAGGCTGTCGCCTTTTTCTACGGTGACAGTGCGGTAATATGAGGTATGGACGGGCTCATCAGCCACAACACGGTTGCTGAACAGCAAGATGGCTGCGACGACAATGAACGCGGCAACCGTGATCAACATTCCTATCATCTGCTTCTTTGTCATTCTCTTTTGGGAAGCGCGTTTCATGATCTCCTCCTTCCGGACTTCAGCCTTTTTCCGCAGAACCGAACGCTTGTTTCGGAACGTCTGTTCGATTACATGCACAGTGTAACACCCGAACAGACGTTTGTCAACACTTTTTCATAAAAAAATCGAACAAATTTTCTTGAACACATGTTTGACATTTGATCACTCATGTGCTAAAATAGGCATGTCTGAAAATATGGGCGTTCTGCAGCCGTATGATCAAGACAGAGGGGGAATCTATGACGAAACGAAAAGGGCTTTCCGCCAAACAGGAAGAGATCCTGTCTTATATTAAATCCGAGATCCTGTCCAAAGGGTATCCGCCGGCCGTCCGCGAGATCTGCACTGCCGTCGGTCTGAAATCCACCTCTTCTGTTCACGCGCATCTGGAGTCGCTGGAGCGTATGGGCTATATCCGTCGCGACCCGACCAAATCCCGCACCATTGAGATCGCCGATGATGATTTTTACGGTGTCGGCCGTCAGGAAATGTTCTCTGTCCCGGTCGTGGGTCGTGTCGCAGCAGGCGAACCGATCCTTGCGCAGGAAAACATCGAGAATTATTTCCCCTACCCTGCCGCGGAGCTTCCCTCCGGCGTGAAGAACCTGTTTATGCTGGAGGTGCATGGCGAGAGCATGATCGGAGCCGGGATCCTGGACGGCGACCGCATCCTCGTGCAGGAACAGAAAACCGCGCAGAACGGGGAGATCGTCGTGGCGCTGATCGATGACTCCGCAACGGTAAAACGTTTCTATAAAGAAAACGGCTATATCCGACTGCAGCCGGAAAATGACGCCATGGATCCCATTATCGTAAAAGACTGCGTGATCCTCGGCAAAGTCATTGCTCTTATCCGCTCCTACCGGTAGGAAACGGCAGCAAAAAGCACGGTCCGCAAAAGACCGTGCTTTTTGATTGTCAATGTCTCAGTGATTTTTCAGCTCTCTTGCCGTAATGAGCACGCTTTCACTGATCTGATCTCCGCCGAGAAGCCGCGCCAGTTCACGCACAGACTCCTCTTCATTCAGCAGCCTGACACCGGTATACGTCCTGACATTGTCCGTCCACTTCTCTATGCCGAAATGAGCATCTGCCATCGCGGCGATCTGCGGCAGGTGTGTGATCAGAATAACCTGCCGGTAGCGGCTGATCTCTTTCAGCTTTCGCCCGACCATCTGTGCGGTGCGCCCGCTGATCCCGGTGTCGATCTCATCAAAGATAACGGTGGGAATGTCATCTTGATCAGCCAGGATCGTTTTGATGGCAAGCATGATACGGGAGAGCTCGCCTCCGCTGGCCACTCTGGCCAAGGGTTCCGGCTCGGCGCCGGGGTTCAGCGAGATCAGGAACTGTACACTGTCACTGCCGCTGGCCGAGGGCATGTCGGTCTGCTTCAGTTCGATCAGAAATCTGACCGAAAGGAAATTCAGTTCCTGCAGAGCCGCAGTAATCGCCTCCGTAAGAGGCGGAATAACACTTCGCCGAAGAGAAGTCAGCTTCGAACATGCCTCTGTAAGCGCGTTAAATGCCATTTCCCGGGCTTTTAACGCCTCCGCACGGAGTTCTTCATATTCCTTCAGTTTCCGGCGTTCTTCGCGCCGCTTTGCCAGGATCTCTTCCCCGCGGCCGGACAGATCCCCGTATTTGTTTTCCAGACGGTGGATCTCATCCAGGCGGTCTGCCACGCTGTTTAAGCGCTGTTCATCGTAGGGATTATCCTGCAGATAGGCTTCCGCCTCCCTCCGGAGAGAGTCCATCAGATCTTCGATCGTCAGGAGCTGCTCGCTGAGTGACATAAGAGACGGGTCAAAGCCCGTAACGGAGGACAGCTGCCCGGATGCGCGGTTTAAGGCGTCAGACGCATTATCCGAGATCTCCGCAAGCGCAGATCCTACGGCCCGTTCGATCTTTTCCCCATGGCTCAAGCGCTTAAATTCATCACTTAGCGAATCCTTTTCTCCGGGCTTAATAGCCGCGTTTTCGATCTCGCCGATCTCAAAATCCAGAAAATCCGCACGGCGCAGCCGCTCTTCTTCGCTTAAGGTGAACGAGGCAAGCTCCTCTTCTGCCTTTTTATAGGCACGGTACGCCTCTCCGCAGCGGCTCTTCAGGACTGAAGCCTCATTCCCCGCGAAGCTGTCCAGGATCTCCAGCTGCTTTGAGGTTTTCAGGAGAGATTGATGCTCATGCTGTCCGTGGATATCCAGAAGGCATTCCGTGACAGCCCTGACGCGCGATGCCGTTACGGTCTCATCGTTGATCTTATAGGTATTCCGGCCGGGAAGGATGCGGCGTGAAATGATCAGCTGACCGTCCTCCGGCTCGAGTTCCAGTTCCGCCAGTTTTTCCGCGGCGATGTCGTCCGTGGAGAAAACCAGTTCGGTATAAGCGCTCTCTGCCCCTCTGCGGATGACTTCGCTGCCGGCTCGCTGTCCGAGGGCAGAGCCGAGTGCATCGATCAGGATCGATTTGCCGGCGCCGGTCTCTCCGGTCAGCACATTCAGGCCGCTTTTAAATTCCACGGCGGCATCATCGATGAGGGCGAAATTTTTCACATGCAAATTTCGAAGCATAATGATCCTTTACATGGTGATCTTGCTCCGCAGCGTTTCTACGAAACTGCGTTCTTTTAATTTGATCAGGTTGATGCTGCAGTTTGCTTCTGCGATCTCTACGCGGTCGCCGGGCTGCAGCGGGACATGCTTGTCCCCGTCAAAGGAAACAAGGTAATCATTGTGGGAACTGCCGGGCTTGCCGACGATCTCCACCTCCACATGATCCTCGGGGGAAAGGATGATGCTGCGGTTGTTCAGGGAATGTGAGGCAATGGGGGTCATGACAAAGAGCCTTGCCGTCGGTTCCACGATGGGGCCGCCGGCAGAAAAGCTGTAGGCTGTTGAGCCGGTAGGCGTGGCCACGATCAGACCATCGGCGCGGTAGGTCGTCAGGCTCTGCCCGTTCAGATAGACATTCAGCTGAACGATCTTGCCGGAATAGCTGCGGCCGACAAGGATCTCATTCAAGGCGCGGTGTCTGGCAATGGATCTGCCGTTTCTGAGCACGCGCGCATAGATCTCCATGCGTGTTTCCTGCACATAATCGTCATGCAGCAGCGCATCGACGATCTGCGGGATATTTTCGATCCCACCGGCGGCAAGATAACCGACATGCCCGGTGTTGATCCCGATAAACTTAAGGTTCAGATCGGTAAAGCGCCGCACCGTGCGCAGCATGGTTCCGTCGCCGCCCAGCACGATCACACACTCGGTATCGGCAGGAGGACGGTCATACTCATCCGAACGGTAACAGACGGCACCGTTTTCAATCAGGCATTTTTCCACCTCGCCGCGAAGGACAAAGCCCTCATCACGCGACGGATTGCTGTGCAGGTAAAAACGCTTCATGCCTACTCCTTTGCTTCTTCCTTCCTGTCAAGTCTCTCATGCGAGAGGCTGACCAGATCACGGATAAAACCGTCGGTAAAGACTTCCTTTTCCGGCATGCTGTCTGCAGCGGAAGGATCGGTCTTCTGAAGGTACAGCAGATATTCGATATTGCCCTCCGGACCCTTGATGGGGGAATGATCAAGGCCGCGGACGGCAAAGCCTTCCTCCTGCGCCATGCGGATCACCGCAGTGATCACTTCAGCGTGCGTATTCTGATCCCGGACGACGCCTTTTTTCCCTACCTTTTCACGGCCGGCTTCAAACTGCGGCTTGATCAGGCAGACCGCCGTGCCGCCCTCTTTCAGGAGTGTTTTCATGACCGGAAAAACGTGTCTCAGGGAAATAAACGAGACGTCGACCGAGGCAAAATCCGCTTCTTCTCCGAGATCTTCCGGTCTGACATTCCGGATATTGGTGCGCTCCATGTTGATGACGCGCTCATCCTGCCTCAGTGTATACGCGAGCTGACCGTAACCGCAGTCGATGGCATAGACCTTTTTCGCTCCGTTTTGCAGCATGCAGTCCGTAAAGCCGCCAGTAGAGGCGCCGATATCGACCGCAACAGTGTCCTTCAGATCGATCGGGAAGACCTGCAGTGCTTTTTCCAGCTTAAGACCGCCGCGGCTTACATAGGGCAGTTTACTGCCGTGAAGTGTCACTTCGCTGGCCTCATCAAAAAGATCCCCAGCCTTGTCTTCTTTCTGACCGTTCACATAGATGCTGCCGGCCATGATCAGCGCTTTCGCCTTTTCCCGGGAAGGTGCGATGCCGCGTTCCGTCACCAGGATATCCAATCGTTTTTTCATGACTTTTTTCCAAACAGTTTTCTGAGGCCCCTGGGCTCAGAAACGGCTTTTGCCTCGAGGAAGGCAAGGATCCTGCTGCAGATGCTTTCCGCGTCCAGACCGAGCTTCTTTCGCAGCTCATCCGGCTTGCCCTGCGGCACAAAGCCATCCGCGGGTTCGAGATTCAGAACATCCGCTTTGATCTTTTCACGGAACACAAAATCCTCCACGGCTTCACCCAGTCCGCCGCTGCGTTCACTTTCACTGAGTACAACGATCAGGCTGTGTCTTCCGGCCAGATCGCGGAGAAGCGCTTCATCCAGCGGCTTGAGGAAACGGGCATTGATCACAGTAGGGTGAAGACCGGATCTGCCGAGCATTTCGCTGAGCTGAAGCGCTGTTTTTACCATCGTTCCGGCAGCAAAGAGCAGGATATCTTCTCCTTCGCTCAGGATCTCGGCTTTGCCGAATTCAACAGGCGCGCGGTGATCGCTGACAGATTCCGGGGCGGCGCCCCGCGGATAACGGATCGCCAGGGGATGCGCAAAGCTCAGGGAATATTCGAGCATTTCCTGCAGCTCCTTTCCGTCCCTGGGTGCAAGGATGGTCATGTTCGGGCAGGAACGCAGATAACTCACATCCAGCATGCCCTGATGGGTCTCGCCGTCCTCTCCGACGATCCCGGCACGGTCGATCAGCAGATGGACCGGCAGGTCCTGCAGGCAGACATCGTGGATGATCTGATCATAAGCCCTCTGCAGGAAGGTGGAGTAGATGCATACGTAAGGTTTGAGGCCGCCCTTGGCAAGTCCTGCCGCAAAGCTGACCGCATGTTCTTCCGCGATCCCTACGTCAAAGAAGCGGTAAGGATATTGTGCTTCAAAACGGCTCAGGCCCGTTCCGTATGCCATGGCGGCTGTAACCGCGACGACTGTCCGGTCTTTTTCCGCCATCTCCAGCAGCTTTTCCGAGGCGTGATCGGTATACGTCTTTTTCGGCTCGGAAAGGCTTTCTCCGGTTGCCGGAACGAAGGGACCGATCCCATGGAAGCGCTCCGGATCCTCTTCGGCAAACGGATAGCCTTTGCCTTTTTGCGTGATCACATGTACGATCACGGCCTTGTTCATGCGTCGGGCATCTTCAAACGCCGCCGTCATCTTTTTGATATTGTGTCCGTCTACCGGGCCAAGATAGGTAAGATCCATATCTTCAAACAGCATATCCGGTACGACTAGCTGCTTCAGACTGCTTTTCACCCGGGAAATGCCGGAG
>CADCPP010000176.1 GCA_902803355.1 uncultured Lachnospiraceae bacterium
CCGAGCATACCCAGATTGGAGATCGTAAAGGTCCCTCCGCTCATATCATCAGGCTGCAGCCTGCCGTCGCGGGCCTTGGCGATCAGCTCTTTCGATGCCGCCGCGATCTCCGGAAGGCTCATCACATCTGCCTCCTTAACGACCGGGACCACGAGCCCATTAGGCGTATCCACGGCAATGCCCACGTTTGCATAATTGTGAAAACGGATCCCGTCCGGCGACCAGTAGGCGTTTGCCTGCGGGTTTTCGATCAGCGCCTTCGCGCAGACTGCGGTCAGCAGATCCATGATGGAGATCTTCACGCCCTGTGCTTCGTACTTTTTATTGATCTGTTCGCGGAAGCTGAGCAGGTTTGCCATCTTCACGTCGACCTTATGATTGGTCTGTGCCGTGGAAGAAAGGCTCTGGAACATCCGTCTTGCCGTAACTTTGCGGATCTTGGAGGCCGGCTGCAGGGTTTCCGCAGCCATGCGGCGCGGTCTTGCGACTATGGCCGACATGCCGCTTTCCATGAAGCGTCTGACATCGGCTTCCAGGATCCTTCCCTCTGAGCCGCTTCCCTTCACGGCAGCAAGTGGGACCGCGTTCAGTTCCGCAAGACGTCTTGCCCGCGGTGTGGAGCGAATGCGCCCGCCCGGCGTGAGCTCCGCCACAGGAGGCACAGAAACGGCAGGTCCCGCAGGAGCCGCGGGCGGAGCGGCAAAGACCGGCGCCGCCGGCTTTACTGCCGCTGCAGACGAAGCGCCCGCAGGCGCCGCCGGTCCCGTCTTCTCAATTACGGCAGGCTTTCCGTCCTTATCCGCCGGTTCGGGGATCTCCTCTCCGGGCTGTCCGATCACCGCGATCGGTGTTCCGCAGGGTTTTTCCGTTCCTTCCTCATAGTACAGCTTTAACACCTTGCCTTCAGCCGGCGATTCAACTTCCACCGTCGATTTATCTGTTTCGATCTCGGCGAGGGCTTCCCCCTTCTTTACGGCATCGCCTTCGGCCTTCAGCCATCTGATGATCGTGCCTTCTTCCATATCCATGCCGAGTTTCGGCATCAGAAACAGTTCTGCCATCAGTGTATCCTCCCTTCACATACGCGCTTTGCCGCTGCGATCAGCTTCTCTGCTGTCGGGGCCGATTCCTGCTCCGGCAGCGTGGCGTTCGGCACCGGTATGTTGGCGCCGCACACCCGCACGATCGGTGCATCCAGTTCGTCAAACAGCTTATCCGCGATCTGAGCAGCCACTTCCGCACCGAAGCCGGAAAACTCCGACGCCTCATGCGCAATGATCACGCGGCCGGTCTTCGTCACGGATTCCCGGATCGCTTCGAAATCCAGCGGGACCAGGCTGCGCAGGTCAAGCACCTCCGCGTCGATGCCCTCCGCTTCCAGCTTCTTTGCCGCTTCGAGTGCCGTCAGCACCGTCTTGGAATAGGTGATGATGGTAACGTCTTTTCCGTATCGCTTTACGTCAGCCTTGCCGAGCGGGATCAGGTATTCCTGCTCCGGAACCTCGCCCTTGGTCTGATACAGACCTTTGTGTTCGATGAAGATCACGGGATTATCGTCGCGGATCGCCGTCTTCAGCAGCCCTTTCACATCGTAAGGCGTTGAAGGGATGACGACCTTCAAGCCGGGGATCGCGGTAAAGAGCGATTCCAGACTCTGCGACTGGGTACAGCCGTTGGAGCGTCCGCGGCCCTGCTGTGTCCGCAGCACCATGGGGACGCGGATCTGTCCGTTGGTCTTGTAATACATCTTGGACATTTCATTCAAAACGATATCGAAGCAGACGCCGATGAAATCGACATGCATGATCTCTGCGACCGGCCTTGCGCCGCACATGGCCGCGCCGCACGCCGTGCCGGCGATTGCAAGCTCGGAAAGCGGGGTATTGCGTACGCGGCTCGGACCGAATTCGTCCAGCAGCCCTTTGGTTGCCTTATAAACGCCGCCCGTGATGGCTACATCTTCCCCCATCACCAAGACCTTTTCATCGCGGCGCATTTCTTCTGCCAGGGCGGAAGCAACGGCTTCCCGGTACATTATCCTTTGCATGGCTCCCTCCTTTCCTCAGGCAAACAGTTTTGTTTCCATATCTTCTACGGACATCGGCTTCCCGCTCATCCCGAAGGCGACCGCTTCCGCGATCTGATCCTGCACCGATTTGAGGAGATCTGCATCTTCCGCCTCCGTCCAGCCGACATTTTCCGTCAGGTAGTTCTTCATCATGACCAGACAGTTGTTGTGGTCTTTCATGTTCTGGACCTCTTCCTTCGTGCGGTAGGTCTGCTCATCGCCCTCGTGATGACCACGGAAACGGTAGGTATCGCATTCGATGAGTGTGGGGCCTTCACCGCGCCTCGCCCGCTCCACGGCTGCCTTTGCCGCCGCATAGACCTCCAGCACGTCGTTGCCGTTCACAAGAACTCCGGGTATTCCCAGACCTTCCGCTCGCTGCCAGAAATGACCGAGCGCCGTCGAGCTTTCCACGCTCGTCGAGATGGCGTAATGATTGTTCTCGCAGACATAGACGGCAGGAAGCTTCCATACGGAAGCCATGTTGATGCACTCAAGGAAGGCTCCCTGATTGCCGCCGCCGTCGCCGAAAAAGGCTACGGCGACCCGGCCCGGCGCGTACATCTGGCAGTAGAGGGCATGGCCTGTTGCCTGAGAAATGGATGCGCCTACGATGCCGTTCGCCGCCATGAAGCCGACATCCGGCGAGGACTGATGCATCTTGCCGGCGCGGCCGCCGCAGATACCGTTTTCTCTGCCCATCAGCTCTGCCATCATGGCCTTCGTATCCGCCCCTTTCGCGATCAGATGACCGTCGCAGCGGTGCGTGGAGGCGACATAATCCTCCTTTGTCAACGCATAACAGATCCCGGTCGCCGTGGCTTCCTCACCGACGTACATGTGCATGTTGCCGATCACGATGCCCTGTTTGAAATACGCAACGGCGTTTTCCTCAAATTCCCGGATCAGCGTCATCGTCCGATACATCCGGACCAGATCCTCACGGGCGAGTCCGAGCGCTTTGTAATCTTTATTCATGATCTTCTCCTTTTGTTCGGAATATGCAGCGCCCGGTTTTCCGACGCCAGAAAGGCTTCCCTCACCGCCTCGGAAACGGTCGGATGCGCATGAATAGTCCCGGTCACTTCCTCCGCGGTCGCTTCCATGCCGATGGCAAGAGCGGCTTCCGCGATCAGCTCGGTGGCCGCGTGACCGATGATGTGGACCCCCAGCACCTCGTTTAATTCATCACCGACCAGCACTTTGACGAAGCCTTTTCCGCCGTCGGCGATCAAGGCTCTGCCGTTCGCACTCATCGGAAACTTGCCGACGTGATAGGGGATTCCCTTTTCTTTGATCTGTTCTTCGGTAAGCCCTGCGCCGGCTGCCTCGGGGATGCTGTAGACGCAGGACGGAACGGCAGCGGGATCGTAGACATGCGGCGTTTTGCCGCAGGCGTTTTCCGCGGCGGTCTCACCCTGCGCACTGGCCGTGTGTGCCAGCATGATCTGCCCGGTACAGTCGCCGATCGCATAAACGCCGGGCACCGCCGTTTCCAGGACTTCATTTACAAGGATCCTGCCGCGCTCGGTCTTCAGACCGCCGGCCTCCGGTTCCAGTTCCGCCGTATATGGACGGCGTCCCACGCAGCAAAGGAGTTTTTCGGCTGTAAAGGTCTTCTCCTGCCCCTCTGCTTCTACTGTGACTTTCACGCCTTCGTCCGTATCCTCCACTTTCGTGACCTTGTGGGAAAGGTTGAGTTTTACGCCCTGGCTCCTCAGCCGGGCTGCCAGCTCGGCGGCGATCTCACCGTCCAACGGCGGCGTGATGCGCGGCAGCGCTTCCAGGATCTCCACCTGTACGCCGAGCGCCTGCATCGCGCAGGCAAATTCCACGCCGATAACGCCTCCGCCGAGAACCAGAAGCGTCTTCGGCAGTTCGGGCAGTGAAAGCGCCTCCGTGGAATCGATCACATTCCGGCTCTCGCGAAGGCCGGGGATCGGCGGAACTGCCGGTTCGGAGCCGCTTGCAACGATAATGCGGTCCCACTCGCCGATCTCTTCTTTTCCCTCTGAGCGGATGAGTACGGTCTTCGGCCTGATGAAAGAAGCCGTTCCGTAAATCACCTTCACGCCGGCAGCTTTCAGCAGCGCCCCGACGCCGCCCGTCAGCTTTTCCACGATCCCGTTCTTATAAGCCTGCACCTTCTCCCAGTCGACGGCATGGACCTTCAGGGAAAGTCCCATGGCCTCCGCCTCTTTTGCTTCCGACAGAAGGCCTGCCGGATGCAGAATGGCTTTCGTGGGGATGCAGCCCACGTTCAGGCAGGTACCGCCAAGCTTTTCCTTTTCCGCAAGAGTCACTTCTGCGCCCAGCTGTGCGGCGCGCAGCGCAGCCACATAGCCTCCGGGGCCGCCGCCGATAACCAGAACTTTTCTCTTTTCGTCCATGGAACAAACTCCTTTTTTCGTCCGTTTCTCCGCTGCGGAGATGTTTTCTGTCTTTTATTATACGAAGGCATTCCATGAAACTCCAATTCCCGATTCCGAAGCGATTTATCGTTACAGACGATAAATAACAAAAAATAATTACTGTTAATTCGAACAATTTATCTCCGGCATCTTGTGCAGCCTGCACATATCGCTTATACTGGTTACGGAGGGTAAAACGATGAATCTGAACCAACTGCAGTATGTCCTTTCGGTTGCCGAACACCGGAGTTTTTCTCTGGCGGCGGAGAACCTTTTTATCAGCCAGTCCACGCTGTCGCAGCAGATCATGAATCTGGAAAGCGAACTGGGCGTGAAGCTTTTTCTCCGTACGACCCGCGATGTGCAGATCACGGAAGCCGGCCGTGCTTTCCTTGAGGAAGCGGCCGAGATCCTCCGCCGGACGGAGGGGCTGAAGCAGACCATGTCCGACTATGCGGGCCTTCTGAAAGGAACCATCAATATCGGTGCGATCAACGCACTTGAGACCATTCATTTCAGTCAGATCATCACGGATTTCTACTCGGCCTTCCCGCAGCTGACGGTCAATATCGTGGGCAACTCCTCCTATCCTTTGCTGGACGCGCTGGAAAACCGGAGCATCGACATTGCTTTCCTGACGCGGCCGGTCAAGGGCAGTTATCCTTCCCTGAAATTCACCGTCCTCGGGACCGATGACTACTGTCTGCTGGTCTCCAAGGATCATCCTCTTTCCCATAAAAAAACGGTCTCCCTTCGGGAACTGAAGGATGACCGTTTCATTCTGCATCAGCCGTCGCAGGCTGTGAGCGATATCTGTCTTGCCGCCTGTGAGGAGGCCGGATTTGCCCCGAACATCGTCTGCCGCAACAGTGCGGCGCCCATCTCCGCCAACCTTGTCCGGGCAGGCCTCGGCGTCGGCTTTTTTACCATGGAGGAATCCGAGGGCTTTCTGGGGCCGGATGTCGCCCGCCTAGCTTTAAAAAAGCCCGTGCGCAAGGAGATCGTTATGGTGACCTCCCGGACGCACGAGCCTTCCCGCCTCGTCGGCGTATTCATTGATTTTGTAATGCACTGGCTTTCCTCGCAGTACGGCGACTGAAAATACGAAGCTTCCCGGCAAAGCTCACGCCTTTGTCTGATAATACCGGATCATTTCCTGCAGCAGACCGATCACCGCTTCCGTCTGACCGTCGCTGCGGGGATTATCTGCGTAGTATTCGATCAGTTTGCCCGCATTTTGGGTGAAGACCGCCTGATA
>CADCPP010000177.1 GCA_902803355.1 uncultured Lachnospiraceae bacterium
ATCGTGCCGCTGCTCATCATCTGCGTCGGCGGCGCCGTGCTGACCTATCTTTACTGCAATGCCTTCTGCAAGAAGATCTTTCCGGACTACCGCCACGAGGCCTTCCTGTCGCTCTACGGTATGCTGACCGGGACCGCTTCCACAGGCGTCATTCTCCTGCGTGAGATCGATCCGCAGTTCAAGACGCCGGCCGCCAACAACATGGTCTATCAGCAGACCTGGGCCATCCTCTTCGGCGCGCCCATGCTGCTCATGATGGGCTTCGCCCCGCAGAGCACCACAAACGCCCTCATCACCATGGCCGTCATGGTGGTCATGTTCTTCATTCTGAACGAGATCGCTCTGCTTCGGGTAAAGAAGCGCGCAAAAAAGAAATAAAAAAAACGGCAGGCGTTTCCTCAAAGCGCCTTTACCCGTCACGGCCTTTGGCAGCGCCACCCTCTCCCGCGTCCGGGAGAGGGTTTTTTGTGCCCGCTGCGCGGCTTATTCCCGCGCCTTATAATTGTTTTGCCTTTTTCTGTGGGTTTTTTCGGAATGCCGTGTATAATAGAACAGAAGGCACGGGAGGAGCCCCGCCATGGCAGCACAACGCATCATTGACAAACTGAAAAGCCGGGACGAGAGCGGCATAGACGAGCTTCTGCTGCACTACGGCCCGCTGCTTCGCTACGTCATTGCGCCTTTCCTGCCGGATGCCCGCGACCGGGAAGAGGTCCTGCAGAACACTGCTATGAATGTCTGGCAGAACATTGACCGCTACGATGAGACGAAAGGCAGCTGGACGACCTGGCTCACTGCCATCGCCCGGAATGCAGCCTTAAACCGCGCCCGCGCCGAACAGGGAAGGCAGGCCGGAGATCTGCCTGAAGACGAAGCCGATCCCGGACCTACGCCTGAGGAACAGGTTCTCCGAAAGGAGCGGCAGAAAGCCCTGCTCGCCGCTCTGGACAGCCTGAAAAAGAGCGAGCGGGCGCTCTTTTTCCGCAAATACTACTATCGCCAGTCTACCGCACAGATCGCCGCCGAGCTCGGCACGACCGAGCGCGCCGTGGAGGGAAAGCTTTACCGCATCAAGCAGAAGCTGAGAGACCTGCTGGAAGGAGGGAAAAATGGAAGGCCGTAAGAAAAGCGGGCCGCACCCCGACAGTTTTGACGAACTGCTGGAAGAAAGCCTGCCCGAGATCGCCGATCCCGCGACCGGTGAACGCGTCAATCCCTGGCGTCAGTCCATGAATGATATCCTGGCCAGCCTGGCGCTCGGCTTCATTAATCTGCAGTTCGGCAATCTGATCGACCTGCTTTTCCCGCTGCTCAGCACTGCCTTCGGCCTGCTGGGCTGGTACCGCCTGCGCCGGGAGAACAAGGGTTTCCGTTTCGGATGTGTCGTTATGTTCGCAAGGACAGCTGTCTTCTTCCTCGACACCTTCCGCAGCTTCACGATCGTCGGTACGAAAGACCTTTTTCCCGGCTCTCTCTACAACATCATCCAGTTCTTTTTCATCCTCCTCTATCTGCTGCAGCTTTTTGCCCTGAAACAGGGCATCGGCCTGCTGCAGAAAAAGGCCGGAAGACAGGAAGATACGCTGATCATTACCGCGCTGATCGTCTGGTGTGTCGTGCTGGCGTTTTTGGCGCTGGCGGGCGGAGGGGGCGGACTGGTCGCTATCATCATGATGCTTATCGTCGCGGTTCTTCTTTACCAGATCTGGAAGCTGTCCCGCACCCTGGACGAGATCGGCTATGCCATCGTCCCCGCACCGTCAAGACTTACGCCTGCCGCCATGATGGAGCTGTTTCTCGGCGTGCTCTTTGCCGGCAGCGTCCTGTGTTTCGTCTGCTTCGGGCGCTATCCGATGAAATGGGAGAAATACGAAGCGGCATATGCCCCTGCTTCGGTGGTGGAGATCGGCGTGCCGAAGATCCCCTCCGAGACCGAGATCCTCGCTTCGCAGCTGATCGGTATGGGCTTTCCGGAGGAGGTCCTCACGGATCTTTCCGAAGAGGACCTGAACCGCTGCAAAGGTGCGCTGAAGATCTATACGCAGGACAGCGACTGCTCTGCGTTTGGCGTTAGCGGCATGAGAATGCGCAGCGTTGCCGTTGTGCTCTCCGAAGAACCGCGTCTTTGGCGGATCTTCTACCATTTCTCGCTGCGCGACGAGTCGAATTATTGGGGCACCGACGCGCTTGAGATCCGGCCCACCGCGCTCTTCAGCTACATTCCCGAGATCACGCAGGAGCCCGAAGGCCGAATCCTGAGGGAGGAGGACGGCAGGACGCTGTCCGCGCCGGTCCGGATGCAGAAGGAATCCTACTCCCAGGAATCTGTCCTTTTCGGCAGTCCCTGGAGCGGCGAAGCCTGGTTCGCCTCATTTTCCCTTCCGCACAGTTTCCATAACGCCCGCGGCTACGTGACGCTCGAAGTGAAGAACATCTATGAGGACGTCGATTTTTCCTGGGGATACAACGCGCTGATCCTGATCCAGAACCGCTGGTGCAGCGGCCTTCTGTACACCCATCAGACAAGTCCCTGGCAGTATCCGGTCCGTTCCGCCAAAACTGCTGCCATGCAGAGCACCGCTTCTGCGGCACAGGGCGCCTTTGTGCACATCACCATCCCCAGCTGGTTCTTCCCGGAGGAATATTGACCGCACGCCGGAAAAACGCTACAATGAAGGCAGATCTTTCCCAAAGCAAGGAGGAAGCCATGATTGTACTGAACGTCACCTACAAATGCACCCCTGAACAAAGAGACGCCTTCCTGAAAAAGCTGAATGAGGAGGGCCTTGCCGCCGCCTGCCGCGCGGAGGAGGGCAACCTCAAATATGACTATTACCTGCCGGAAAACGGCAGCGGAGAGCTGCTGCTTGTGGAAAAATGGCGCGACGCCGAAGCGCTCAGGCTACACGCGGGCTTTCCTCATTTCAAACGGATCGGCGAAGTCAGAAGCGAGCTCGGCATCGAGGCCACGATCGAAAAATTCATCACAGAATAAAGGCGTCTTTATTTCCCTGCCGCAGGCAGGGAGAAAGACAGAAAAAATGACAGGGGGACGGTTCTTTTGTCTGCTGAGACAAAAAACCGTCCCTCTCTCTTGTCTGCCCCTGTCTCTCTGTCTTCATCCCTGTCTCTACGATTTTTGCCTTATTATGCGTGGGGTTTCCCGATATTCGGTGTATAATAGTTCAGAAGACCTCAAGGAGCATCAGCATGAACGCGCAGCCTGTCATTGAAAAACTAAGGAGCCGGGACGAAAGCGGCCTGCAGGACCTTCTGCAGCACTTCGGTCCCCTGCTGCGCTATGTCATCAAGCCCTTCCTCAGTGATGAGCGGGACCGGGAAGAAGTCCTGCAGAACGTTCTTTTGACTGTCTGGGAAAAGATCGATTCCTTCGATACGGAAAAAGGCAGCTGGACGAGCTGGCTGACCGCCATCGCCCGCAACGCCGCCTTAAACCGTGCGCGTACCGAAAAGCGGCACAAAGCGGATGAGCTTACCGAAGAGGAAGCTGCCTTAGATCCCGCCTCCGCGCCGGAGAAAGCCATGCTTCGCAAGGAGCGCCGGGACGCCCTGCTTGGGGCGCTTGCCTCTCTGAAGAAAAGCGACCGCATCCTGTTTTACCGCAAATACTATTACCGGCAGCCCACCGCGCAGATCGCCGCGGAGCTTGGCCTGACCGAGCGCGCGGTGGAAGGAAGGCTCTACCGCATTAAGCAGAAGCTGAAAAATCTACTGGAAGGAGAACTGTCATGAACGAGAACAAATGGACCGGTCTGAGCAAAGACGATTTTGACGCTGCACTGGCAGAGAGCCTTCCGGATGATCCTGCGGAAGAGATCAGCAGCAAGGTGACCCCCTGGGCGAATGCGATCCTCCTGATCCTGCTCAGCCTTGCCTTCAACCTGATCGCGATCGATATCTTCCCCTTTAATCTTATCCTGCCCACGGCAAGCTTTTCCTGCGGGCTGCTTGGCTGGAACAGCCTGCGGGGCGCAAATCAGGCCTTCCGAAAAGGCTGGATCCTCATGCTTGTGCGCAGCGCATGGTACATGCTGACCGTTTTCATGAATATGACGATATGGGACCTTTCGGAGCTTCTTGGAGCGGACGTCCAGTTTATTCTGTCCGTCGTCTCCGTCCTGCTTCTGCTTGCCCAGCTGGTCTGCCTGCGGGACGGGATCGCTGCCGTGCAGCAAGAAGCCGGTGCCGAGGAGGATACCAAAGCGGTCAGCGTTCTGATCCTTGAATATGTGATTCTTGCCCTTCTTGCCTTCTTTGCCCAAGATGCTGCAGGCGCGCTTGGGCTGATCATGATCATCGTGATCATTGCCGGTCTGATCAGTGTTGGGCGGCTCTCTCACGCTCTTGATGAAGCCGGCTACCTGATCACGCCTGCGCCTATCTCGCTCAGCCGCAAAGCCCTGCTTGGGATCTTTCTGGGTACGCTGGCGCTGGGAAGCCTGCTCTGCTTCCTCTTCTTCAGCCGCTATCCGATGAAGTGGGAGAAAAGAGAGGCCTCCCGCTCGGAAGAAGCTGCGCAGATCTCTGAAGATCTGCTCTCGCTCGGTTTTCCGGAGAAAGTGCTGGCGGATCTTTCGGAGGAGGATATTATTGCCTGCAAGGGCGCCCTTTCCGTTATGACATTTGATTCCTACTACTCTACCTTGCGGCTTGACGGGATGCACAGAATTGCTGCAGCGGTGGTTCTGTCAGAGAAGCCCCGAATCTGGAAGGTTTTCTATCACACCTCTCTTCCGGATCAGGAACACTACTGGGGAACCGAGGCGATGGAGATCAGGCCGTATGATGCCCTGGGTGTTTTTGCGTTCGCCGACGAGCCAAGAGGCTATGTTCTGACCGGCAGTGGTGACGAGACGCAAATCATGCAGATTTCTTCTGTAAAAACAATTCATTATGACCAGCGCCACATCTTGAATGGGATGGGCGCCGGCTGGTTCAGCGGCAATTCCTGCTTTTTCAGTTTTTCTCTGCCAAACGGGTATCA
>CADCPP010000178.1 GCA_902803355.1 uncultured Lachnospiraceae bacterium
CCGGTGCCGCCTCAGACTGTATCATTCCGTAAATTGTTATCTTTAAATATTCCTTACGATCATGACCGCTCCGGAGAGGATGATCATGTAATAGATCATTTTCTTCAGTGTTTCCGGCTTCATTTTCCCTGCCAGATGCAGTCCTGCCTGCTCGCCCAGGAGGATCGCCGCGATCCCGGCTGCCGCAGTCGGGATGAGGCTTGCCGTCACGATCCCCTTGATCGCCCTTGTCGCCGTGTTGATGATCGCCGAGACCACAAACAGGACCTGCAGGTTCACGGCATACTCTTCTCTTGTTTTGTAATGCTCTACAAACAGCAGGCTCATGAGCGGGCCGCCGATCCCGAACATGGCCGAAGTCATGCCGGAAAACACTGAGCAGCCGATCAGGGTCACCGGATTTTCATGGAGCCTCGCTTTTGCGGAAAGAAGAAGATAATACAGGCCCAGCGCCGTCAGAAAAATGCCGAAGATGAGGCCCATCACGCGCGTATCGATCTTCTGCACGAACTGCAGGGTGAGCACGCTCACCGCAAGATAGATCGGGGCCGTCTTCAAAAGAAGATCCGGCTTTAAGTGCTGCCGGTATTTCCAGATCAGCGAAGCCGACAGACAGCCGCCGATGAGTGAGTTCATCGCCGCCGCCTGCACCATAGGCATCAGATAAGGGAAGACCATCATCATGATCAGACCGCAGCCAAAGCCGGTCAGCGTATGCGCAACGCCGCCGGCAAATGAGATCAGTATCAAGGGGATCCAATACATCATTTTTCTTCCCTCTTTCAGACGAAGCAATTGACGTCCGTCTTTCTGGGATTATATAATAGGATCCGGCCTTCGGCAAGCGAAGGCGGCAGAAATCACAAAAATGATGCAGGGGAACGTCATTATCCCATGGAAAAGAAAACCGTCACCAGTCACCATATTCTTCAGAATGCCCGCTATCTGCTCTGCTGGACCATCTTTGCCCTTCTTGTCGGCATCGTTGGCGGCATTCTCGGCGGGCTGTTCGCCAAAGCCATCAAAGCTGTCACGGGGCTTCGCGCTGCAAACTCATGGCTCATTTTTCTTCTGCCCCTGATCGGCATATTGATCAGCGCCCTCTACCGGGGCGCGCTTGATGCCGATAACCGCGGCACCAACATGATCCTTTCCGCGATCTCCGAGGAAGGGCCCATCAGCCGTCCGACCGGTCCGCTGATCTTTGCTTCCACCGTTCTCTCGCACCTTGGCGGCGCATCGGTAGGCCGTGAAGGGGCCGCGCTGCAGCTGGGCGGCTGGCTGGGCAGCGGATTCAGCAAGCTCCTGCATCTGAATAAGAGCAACCGCCACATCGCCGTCATGTGCGGCATGAGCGCGGTCTTTGCCGCCCTCTTCGGCACCCCGGTCGCCGCTGCCATCTTCTGCATCGAAGTGGCGCGCGTGGGCGTTTTTCACTACGCCGCGCTCATTCCCTGCATCTTTTCCGCCTTCACCGGCGCCGTGATCGCGTCCCGAATGGGGGTCGACCCGGAGATCTATACGATAGAATCCATTCCCTGGCTGGATGCCCTGACCCTGCTCAAGGTTGCCGCTCTCGGCCTGCTCTGCGCCTTCCTGGCCATTCTTTTAGTCATTGTTTTTCACGGATTTGAGGACAAGGCAAAAAAACTGCTGCCGAACGTGTACATTCGGGCAGCAGTCTGCGGCGTTATCATCACCGGGCTGATACTTCTTCCCGGCATGGGGGTCTATTCCGGCGCGGGAGCCGAGCTGATCACGAAGGCGCTTGCCGGAGAAGCTGACAGCTACGCATTCCTTCTGAAGCTGCTCTTTACCGCGCTCGCCATCGCGGGCGGCTTTAAGGGGGGTGAAATCGTTCCTACCTTAAGCATCGGGGCCTGCTTCGGCGCCTGCTTCGGCGCACTTGCGGGACTTCCCGTCTCGCTTTCCGGCGCTCTCGGCATGATCGCCGTCTTTGCCGGCGCGACCAACTGCCCCATCGCCGCCCTTATGATCGCCATGGAGATGTTTGAAGGAAAAGATCTCCCCTTCTTTGCCATCACCGTGGCCATCTCCTTCGTCCTTTCCGGTTACTACAGTCTCTACGGCAAGCAGCGCTTTGCCTTTGCCAAGACCAGGTACTGACTTAAGGAACGTAGACGATCTCTTCGTTGTAGAACCATTCATACGGGTTTTTCACCCAGCCGAAATACTGTTCCACGTTGCTGCCGAGGGGGCTGATCACGCTGCCGTCCGGCAGCAGCACCACTTCCGCGATCCCGTAATACAGATAGATCAGCTTCTGCCCGGCATGCGCCTTCAGAAAGGCATTGTAGCTGTCAAACCAGGGGCCGCCGAAGCTGGGCGTTACGTACAGCTTTCCGTCTTCCTTTACCAGGGTGATGATCGCCACCAGCTTATCGCCGCTGTAGGCCAGATAGTCACGGAAGTTCTGATGGACCTCCAGGGCTTTGCCGTCCCCTTCGTAATTGATGTGCGCATAGCCTTTTTCCAGGATCCGGAAACCCTCCACCTGCACGCCGCTCTGTTCCAGCGCGTTCCTGATCCAGGTAGAATTTTCCTCAAAATACGCCTTCGCTTCTGCGTCAGTCAGCTTTTCCCCGGTAAAATTCAGCGTATTGTCCTTCGGCGGCTGATCCAGTCCAGGCTGACCGCCTTCTGCATATTCGCTTTCGCTGGAATTTGCTATCGGTCCCCCGCTCTTTGATCCCATCCGCCATACCGTAACTCCGATGAGCACCAGGCAAAGCGCCATCACGGGCACCGCCGTCCTCAGCACTTTCTTTTGTCTGATCTTTTTTGCGGCAAAATATTCCTCTCTGCGTTCAAGCAGGCTGCTCATCATTTCTTCAGAACTCTTCATCACTAAAGTCCTCCTTCTCCAATTCTGTCCGTAAGGACTGTTTCGCGCGATAAAGGAGATTGGTGATCTGACGGCTGTTTTTCTTCATGACGGTTCCCGCCTCTTCATGCGAGAGCTCTTCGAAGTAGACAAGCCAGAGGACCTGCCGGTAATCCGGGATCAGCTTTTCCATCGCCCGGTGCAGCCGGATCCTTTGCTCGCTGCGGATATAGGCTCTCTCCAGATCCGTTTCATCGGCCAGGTATTCCGCCATATCTTCTACCCGCGTATCCGCAAGCTTCGCATTTCGTCTGAGATGGTCTATCGCCACATGACGCCCGATCGCGTACAGCCAGGACTTAAACGAGCTCTTCCCGGAAAAGCGCGGCTTTTTCACCATCAGCCGGAAAAAGGTCTCCTCTGCCAGCTCCTCCGCCGTATACAGGTTCGCAACAAGGCTCTGCAGATAGAGGATCAGGCCTTCCCTGTACTCGTTTACGATCGCGGCCAGTCCGTCATCATCACCGCTCAGGAAACGGCGGTAGCTGCCGGCACCGTTATCCGAATCGTTTCCCATATCGGTTTCTCCTTTCCGAAAAGGTTTTCCCCTTTCACCTCTTAGTCGAAGCGGAAGGGGAAAAATCTCAGACAAATGGGTTTTATTGTCCTGCTCTTTCAAAACAAAACAGCGCAGAGAAGGGACACGGCAGCTACGGAAATGATCATATTGAGAGATACGCCGAAGGCCACCTTGTC
>CADCPP010000179.1 GCA_902803355.1 uncultured Lachnospiraceae bacterium
ACCGGGCGGCTATCCGCCCGGCATTATCATAATGGTTCCGAAAAGGCCCCGCAAGCCCCACAGGGGGTTATAATTTTTCTCTTATTCGTCGTCTCCCCGGACGAATTTATTGACCTGTTCCTTAAGCCTTGCCGCCGCTTCCTCACAGCTGCCGAACTCTTCCGTCCGCAGGACCTCTCCCGTTTCGTCGTTGTTCTCCGTATAATTCCACTTCTCGTTCCATAAAAACTTCTTTACTCTGGCGATTTTCCAGGAAAATTTCACTTCTCGCATGGTCATATGCACGGTATACGCGGGAGGGTTGCCCTCCTCCTCCGCTCTCATCTGCACGGTCCTGGTAAAAGGAAGCGTCTCGCTCCAGGTCTTCAGCTGTTCAAAAACTTCTTTCTTTTTCATCTCGTCATCCTCTTCCGGAGCATCCTCACGGGTACTGTATTCTCTCAGCGGAGGCTCTTCCGCCGCCATCTCAAACAGGTTAAAGTTTTCCCTCCCGGCGCCTTCCGGCACATCGCTCGCCTTTTCCTCTTCCGCAGTTATCTGGCCGGCTGCTGCCCTTGGGGCTGTCTTTTTCCTTGGCAGCGTCATGCGGACAAGGTCTGCGCCTTCGAGTGCCAGCAGCGCGATCTTTTTCTCCAGACCACCGCGGTAGCCGGTCAGGTTCCCGTCCGCCCCGATGACCCGGTGGCAGGGAACGATGATCACGATCTTGTTGCGGCCGACTGCCCCGCCCACTGCCTGCGCGGACATGGAGGGCAGATTCTCCTTCTGTGCCACCGCCTTCGCGACGGAGCCGTAGCTTGTGGTCTGTCCGTACGGGATCTTCAGCAGTTCTTCCCAGACGTCATTCTGAAACGGCGTTCCCGTAAGATGAAGCGGCGGCAGGAATCCGGGATCCTTCCGGGCGAAGTAATCGTCCAGCCACCGCATCGCCGAGGCGTGATGCGGATGCGGGACCTCTTCATAGTCCCCGTCCCTGCGGGAGCGTTCCCACTCATCCTCAAACCACAGGCCGGTCAGGCCCTCCTCATCGCAGGTCAGTACGATCTTTCCAAGCGGCGAATCATAATACTGGAGATATTGCATTTCGGCCCTCCCTTCCCGGCTTTTTGTTCATCATAGCACAAAAGATGCCGCTTCGCAAACCATCCCGCGCAAAATCAGCGCATTTTCTCAGCTGCCTGCGGGAGCAGCCGGCGGAATGATTTTTTCTTTGACATTTCGTGCGGGATTCTGTAAGATAGCATCAAATTTTTTCCGCACATAAGGAGGTATGTCATGTGCCCTGCCGCAAAGATCTCTTTTGGTTCCGACTATATGGAGGGTGCGCATCCCGCCATTTTGAAACGCCTTGCCGATGAAAACTTCACCCAGTTTGCCGGCTACGGCACGGATACCGCCTCCGAAGCTGCCCGTAACAAGATCCGCGCGGCCTGCCAGGCGCCCGAGGCGGACGTCTATTTTCTGGTCGGCGGAACGCAGGTCAATTCCACCATCATCAGCGCGCTGCTGAAAAGCTATCAGGGCGTGCTTGCCGCAGAGACCGGCCATATCAACACCCATGAATCCGGCGCCGTTGAGGCTTCCGGGCACCGCGTCATGGCACTGCCGCAGAGGGAAGGAAAGCTCTCCGCGCAGACGATCCGCGCGGCCCTTGAGGCGTATGACAACGATGCCAAGAAGGATCACTGCGTCATGCCCGGCATGGTCTATATCTCCCACCCCACCGAATCCGGCACGCTGTATTCGCTCGCGGAGCTTGAAGCCATCAGCGCCGTATGCCGCGCGCACAAGGTCCCGCTCTATGTGGACGGCGCGCGCATGTCCTACGCGCTTGCCTCTTCCGCAAACGACGTCACGCTTCCCGACCTTGCCCGCCTGTGCGACGTCTTTTACATCGGCGGGACCAAATGCGGCGCCCTGTTCGGGGAAGCCGTCGTGATCCCGAAGCACGGCCTGATCCCGCACTTTTTCTCCATCATCAAGCAGCGCGGCGCACTTCTCGCAAAGGGCTTCGTGGCAGGCCTTGAGTTCGATACGCTCTTTACCGACGGGCTTTATGCGTCCATCGGCCGCACGGCGGTGGAGGCGGCGGACCGCATCCGCGCGGCGCTTGAAGAAGCCGGATACCCGCAGGCTTATCCCACTCATGCCAATCAGATCTTTCCCGTGATGACCCGGGAGCAGATCCAAAGGATCAGTGAAGAGGCTGAGCTCGGCCACTGGGAAGACCTCCCTGACGGCCGCTCGATCATGCGCATCACCACCAGCTGGGCAACAAAAGAAAGCAGTGTCGACCGTCTGATCGCACTGCTGAAAGAAGCATAAAGGCTCTCATCGCGGAGAGCCCATCTGTTCATATGATGCCTGTCATCAGCAGGATGAACGGCGCAAGGAAGGCCAGCCATCCCAGAAGAAACAGCATCAGATGCCGTTTTTCCAGAATGATGGCGGCGAACTCACGGATCATCGCGCTCGGCCAGTAGTAAAACGCCACCGGCGCGCCGATCCCCACGCAGTCGATCCCCTGCTTGCGGCAGTAATACCAGGCGCGGTACACGTGATAATTGCTGGTCACAAAAGCAAATTTCTTCCGGCCGCTCCGCGCGTCTACGATCGCCTTGGTGTTTTTCAGGTTCTCCCGCGTATTTTTCGACTGATCCTCTTCGATGATCTTCTCCGCCGGGATCCCCTGCTGCAGAAGGTAGAAATACATGGCGTCGGCCTCTGAACAGGCCTCATCCTCTCCTCTGCCGCCCGAAGGAATCAGGTACGGCGGTGTTTTATCCTTCCGGTAGAGCTTGATCGCCTTATCCAGACGGCTGCGCAAAAGATTCCCCGGCGTGCCGTCTTTTTTGAGCGCGCATCCGAGGATCGCCACATAATCGAAATCCCGGGTATGCGGAATGATCTGGATGACCGCCACATACAGAACAAAGGCAAGGAACATCAGCGATCCGTAGAAGATCGAGAGCCCGCCGAGGAGGCAAAGCGCAAGCCAGACATTGGACAGTCTTTCTCCCCGGTAGAGCATGAAAACCGTCAGGACGACGAGGATCTCTCCGATCAGGATCACGATGCCGAGGATCAGCGGAAGGGCGTGTTTAAAGGACCGTCCTTCTTTTTTCATGACCTCCGCCCCGTTGATCATCAGGAAAAAGGGGACGATGAGCAGCGCCGCCGCGATGACCAGAAGTTCCGTGATCAGGATCGCCGGATTGTCCTTAAAGGTCAGCATGCCGATCAGCAGGACGGTGGCTGTGACGGCCAGCAGAAAGGCGAAGCAGTTCCGCAGCCTGGCCCGGGAGCGGAGCATGAAAAAGAGCGACAGGATCCATGCGGCCGTCGTAAAGACCACCGCCAGCAGTAGAAAATCAGGATTGCGAAGAAGCTCTCCCATCACCGTTCTTCTCTCTTTTTTCGTGCTCCGCTTCCGGAAAAAGCTTAATAGTTCTCTGCTCTTACCTCAAAGAATGCCTGCGGATGATTGCAGACCGGGCAGACTTCGGGAGCAGTCGTACCGACTACGATATGGCCGCAGTTGCGGCATTCCCAGACCTTCACCTCGCTCTTTGCGAAGACCTCCTGCATTTCGATATTCTTCAGCAGGGCACGGTAACGTTCTTCGTGGGTCTTTTCGATGGCGGCCACGCCGCGGAACTTCGCCGCCAGCTCAGGGAAGCCTTCTTCGTCTGCGGTCTTGGCGAAGCCGTCATACATATCGGTCCATTCGTAGTTTTCGCCTTCGGCAGCGATTTTCAGATTGTCTACCGTATTGCCGATGCCGCCGGTCAGTTCCTTGTACCACAGCTTGGCGTGTTCCTTCTCGTTATCCGCCGTTTTCAGGAAGATCTCGGCGATCTGCTCGTAGCCGTCCTTTTTCGCCCGTGAAGCGAACCAGGTGTATTTGTTGCGCGCTTCGGATTCGCCCGCCAGCGCCATCATCAGGTTCTTTTCTGTCTGCGTTCCCGCATATTTGTTTGCCATACCATTCCTCCTTTTTTCGTATCATAGCACAGCCGCCGGGCAATGTCACCCGGCATTACGGCATTATGTGCCGCAGAATGATACTAACAGTATTCCTGCCTTGTGCTTAGTTCATCCCGGCGTATTCGTAGCCGGCGCCTTCAACCGCCTTCTTCAGCTCTGCCTCCGCCACTTCATGGCTCAGGGTCAGTTCCACCTTGCCGGCGGTGTGATCCGCCGCAGCCGCCTCCACACCATCCAGCGCTTCCAGCGCGTTCTTCACATGCATTTCGCAGTGCATGCACATCATTCCGTTCACGTTAATGGTTTCTTTCATGATTTCTTCCTCCGTAGTCTTTTCTATCTTGTCTTCCGCGCCCTCTGCTCCTTCCGGCAGCTGGCAGGCGGTTTTGCTGTTCTCTGCCTGACAGGCGCAGGTTCCCCGCGCCGCAGCTTCTTCAGGTTCCTTTAAAGCCGCCTCGTTTTCCGGCAGCGCGCGGCGGCGCAGAGGCCGGTCTTTCGAGGCGTCATGCACCTTCACCAGATTCAGCCGCAGCGCGTTCATGCAGACCGTAAAGCTGGAAAGCGACATGGCGGCCGCGCCCCACATGGGATTGATGGTAATGCCCTTGTACAGACCGGCTGCCATGGGGATCAGGATCACGTTGTAGGCAAAGGCCCAGAAAAGGTTTTCATGGATATTGGTGAGCGTCCGGCGGGATAAGCGCACCGCAGCTGAGACATCAGACAGCTTCGAGTTCATCAGCACCACATCTGCCGAATCGATGGCCACGTCCGTGCCTGCGCCGATGGCGATACCGGTATCGGCCCTTGTAAGAGCCGGCGCGTCGTTGATACCGTCGCCCACCATGGCGGTCTTTCCGCGCGCCATCAGACCGCGGATCACTTCTTCCTTGCCTTCCGGCAGGACGCCGGCAATGACCTGATCGACTCCCGCCTGCTTGCCGATGGCCGCCGCTGTTTTCTCATTGTCGCCTGTCAGCATGACCACTTCGATGCCCATGTGCTTCAGTTCGGCGATGGCTTTCGCGGAGTCTTCCTTGATCACGTCCGCAACGGCAATGAAGCCAAGCAGGCGGTCCTCCTCCGCAAACCACAGCGGTGTCTTGCCTTCCGCAGAAAGCGCATCCGCCTTCGCCTGAAGCTCCGCCGGCACCTTGGCCTGCGAGGCCATAAACTTGCCGGATCCTCCCTGCAGCAGGCGGCCGCCCGCGCGCGCCTTTAGGCCGTTTCCGGGCAGGGCTTCGAAGTCCGTCACTTCTTCTGCGGCAAGTCCTTCCTGCGCGGCAAAGTTCACCACCGCCTGAGCCAGCGGGTGCTCGCTTTTTACTTCCAGTGAATACGCTTTTCCTAAAAGTTCATGCGCCGAGGCGCCCTCCGCCGGGATGATATCCGTTACGCGGGGCTTTCCCTCGGTAATGGTCCCGGTCTTATCCAGCGCCACGATCTGCACTCTTCCCGCGCTTTCCAGCGACTCCGAGGTCTTGAACAGGATGCCGTTCTTCGCCCCGACGCCGTTGCCCACCATAATGGCGACCGGCGTCGCAAGCCCCAGCGCGCAGGGGCAGGAAATGACCAGCACGCTGATGGCGCGCTCAAGCGCATAGGAGACTTCCGCTCCCGCGATCAGCCAGCCGCAGAGCACCAAGATGGCCACGCCGATCACGGCCGGGACGAAGACGCCCGCCACCTTATCCGCTATGCGGGCGATCGGCGCTTTGGTCGCCGCCGCACCCTCCACCATATGGATGATCTGCGCAAAGGTCGTATCTTCGCCCACCTTCGTGGCGCGTCCCTTAAGATACCCGGAACGGTTGATGGTCGCCGCGCTCAGGTGATCGCCCGGCTCTTTGTCCACCGGCACCGATTCCCCGGTGAGCGCGCTTTCATCGACCGCGCCGCTGCCTTCTTCGAGGATCCCGTCCACCGGGATGGCCTCTCCGGGCTTCACCACAAAAAGATCCCCCGGCTGCACCTCATCGATCTCCACTTCCACGAGCGCGCCTCCGCGCTCCAGGATGGCCGTCTTCGGGGCCATTTTCATCAGGTTTTTCAGGGCGTCCGTGGTCCGGCCTTTGGACATGGCCTCCAGGGTCTTGCCTACGGTGATCAGCGCCGGGATCATAGCCGCGGACTCAAAATAGAGCTGATCATGATAGAGCGCCATCAGATCCGCATTCGGCGTGCCCTGCGTGATCAGGACCGTCATCTTCATCAGAACGAACAGCGACCAGCCAAACGATACCCCCGAGCCCAGCGCCACCAGCGCATCCATATTCGGCGCCCGGTGAAGCAGTGACCTTCCGCCGGAGAGAAAAAAGGCTCGGTTGATGGCCATGACAATCAGCGCCAGCAGCATCTGAATAACGGCCAGGCCGATATGGTTGTGTTCAAGGAAGACGGGGACCGGCCAGCCCCACATATTGTGGCCCATCGTGATATACATGAGGATGAGCAGGACGATCACGGAGGCAAGCAGCCGCTTTTTGAGCTTTGGCGTTTCGCGGTCGGCGAGGGCATCTTCCGCTTCCTTCAGCCGCTGCGAGGCACTGCGCTTTTCCGCTGCCGCCCCTTTCGGCGCCGCGCCGTAACCCGCATCTTCCACTGCCTTGATGATCGCAGCATCCTCCGCGCTGCCTTCGACGGACATGGAATTGGTAAGCAGGGAGACTGCCACCGAATCCACCCCCGGTACGGCAGCCACGGCCTTTTCCACATGAGCCTGGCAGGCTGCGCAGCTCATGCCGCTAACGGTATATTGTTTCATGGATCGCCTCTTCTTTCTGAAACCGATTTGAGACCGGGAGCCGGTCCCGGTCTTTACTTCATTAATTTCTGCAGCACGCGGCAGAGCTCGTCAATCGTCTCGTCATTTCCTTCACGGATATCCTCTGCCACGCAGCTCTTGATATGGCAGGCCAGCAGCGTCTTGTTGAAGCTGTTCAGCGCGCTCGTGGCCGCCGAGACCTGCACCAGAATATCCGGGCAGTACGCATCCGTCTCCACCATTTTCTCAATGCCGCGGATCTGGCCTTCCACCCGGCGGAGCCGCGTAAGAAGCGCCTTCTTATCTTCTTCGCTGCGAAGCTTATGGCGCGTTCCGCAGTGCGGGCAGCCCGCCTCACTGATGCTCTGCACCTCTTCCGTCATCATTGTTTCCTCTCTCATCCTTGCATCCTTTGCCGCACGGGTAAACCGCAGGTTCGAAATACCCCCCTTGGGTATTCATGTACCTCTTGTTATATACCCCCTGCAGGTATTTGTCAAGCCCTGTTTTCCGGCCGCCGTCCTTGACTTGCCGGAGCCTTTATCTTACAATAATAGCTGCGGCAGCCGTTTTCCTGCCGCAATCCATGAAAAGGAAGCCTGCGTCATGTCCCCTGACCCCCGCAGACCGCAAAAAGGTCTGAGTCTGCTTGAACTGCCCTGCGATTATGTGCTGCTCGATCTGGAAACAACCGGTCTGGATCCGAAAAATGACTGCATCATCGAGATCGGCG
>CADCPP010000180.1 GCA_902803355.1 uncultured Lachnospiraceae bacterium
GCATCTTCCATGCGGTACTTGTATTCCTTCATCTCGGTCTCGGTGGCCGCGCCGACGCGGATCACCGCTACGCCGCCGGCCAGCTTTGCCAGACGTTCCTGAAGTTTTTCCTTGTCGTATTCGGACTTGGTGTCTTCGATCTGCATACGGATCTGCGCGATGCGGGCATCCAGCTCGGCCTTATTGCCTTCGCCGTCCACGATCACGGTGTTTTCCTTGTTGACCTTCACGGATTTCGCGCGGCCAAGCATGCTGATATCGGCATCCTTCAGCTCATAGCCAAGCTCGGAGCTGATCACGGTGCCGCCGGTCAGCACGGCGATATCCTGCAGCATTTCTTTTCTGCGGTCGCCGTAGCCGGGAGCCTTCACGCCGACCACGGTAAAGGTACCACGCAGCTTGTTCAGGATGAGGGTGGTCAGGGCTTCGCCTTCAATGTCTTCGGCAATGATGAGGAGCTTCGCACCGGCCTGCACCAGCTTTTCAAGGATGGGCAGGATCTCCTGGATATTGGAGATCTTCTTGTCGGTGATGAGGATGTAGGGATCATCCAGGACCGCTTCCATCTTCTCCATATCGGTGCACATGTAGGCGGAAATGTAGCCGCGGTCAAACTGCATGCCTTCCACCACGTCCAGCTCGGTCTTCATGGTCTTGGATTCCTCGATGGTGATCACGCCGTCCTTGCTGACCTTTTCCATCGCGTCCGCGACCATCTCGCCGACGTTGTCATCGCTCGCGGAGATCGCGGCGACACGCGCGATCTGTTCCTTGCCGGAGATGGGGCTGCTCATCTTTCTGATGGCTTCCACAGCGGCTTCGGAGGCCTTCTTCATGCCCTTGCGGAGCACCATGGGGTTGGCGCCGGCCGCCAGGTTCTTCATGCCGGCATTGATCATGGCCTGTGCCAGGACCGTTGCGGTGGTGGTGCCGTCGCCGGCCACATCGTTCGTCTTGGAAGCCACTTCGCGGATGAGCTGCGCGCCCATGTTTTCGAAGGCATCCTTCAGTTCGATCTCTTTGGCGATGGTCACGCCGTCGTTCGTAATGGTGGGAGCACCATAGGATTTATCCAGAACCACGTTGCGGCCCTTCGGTCCGAGGGTCACACGTACGGTATCGGCCAGCTGGTTGACACCGGATTCCAGTGCTGCACGGGCATCTGCCCCGAATTTGATCTCTTTAGCCATAATTCTTCAAACCTCCCTTATTTCACGATCGCCAGAATGTCGCCCTGCTTCACGATGACGTATTCCTCACCGTCCAGTTTGACTTCCGTGCCGGCATATTTGCTGTAAATGACCTGATCGCCCACGGCGACTTCCATCTTCACGACCTTGCCGTCTTTATCGACAGTGCCGGGACCCACGGCCAGGACTTCCGCCTGCTGCGGTTTTTCCTTCGCGGCGTTCGGCAGAACGATGCCGCTCTTGGTGGTCTCTTCGGCTTCAACCTGTTTCAGAACGACTCTGTCGCCAAGCGGTACTAACTTCATCTTGTTATCCTCCTAAAACGTTCTTGATAAAGGCAAATTGTTAGCACTCATTTTTCCTGAGTGCTAAAACCATTATAACCTCCCGGCCGAAAATTGCAAGCCTTATTTGGCATTTTCCCTGAACTTTTTTCTAAAGTTTTTGTAAACGTGAGGAACTTTTCAGCCTTCACGAAGATTTCACTTTTCTTTTGCCGGCCCATCATATATAATCATTTTGTCAGAAGGATCACACTGGCAATATGCTGACAATTGGCAAATAGACAAGAAAACAACAGGAGGATCACATTATGGCAAAAAAGAACGGAACCTTACTTGCGATGCTGGCAGGCGCTGCTCTGGCAGGCGGTTTCCTTTATCTGAAGAAACTGAATGAACAGCCGGAGGCAGAACCCGTGCCCGAAAAGCCTGGCCCCGATGAAGCGGAGCAGGCCGCTGCGGAATACGGCTGGAAAGCCACCTTTACCGATGAAAACGGCAAGGAAACCACGGCGGATGAGGCCACTGCCGAGCTGAAGGAAGAAGCCGTGAAGGTCCTGAGCGAATTCAAAGAGACCGCCAAGGCCGCCGGCACCGAGATCCTGGCCGGTCTGAAAAAGGCTTATGAAGACATGAAAGTCGCCGTAAACGACGCGCAGCAGGCTGCCGCAGAGCGCCGCGCTCAGGAAGCGGAAGAAGCCCCGGCCGATCCCGTGGAATCCGCACAGGAAGCCGTCGATGACGCGCTTGACAAGGTAAAATCCGCCATGGACAAAGCCGAAAAGACCGCGGAAGAAGTTCTCGAAGGCGTCGAAGAAAAAGTCGAAGACGTGAAAGATGCCGTCGAAGAAAAAGCGGAAGACGCAGCCGAGGCCTTCGAGGAGATCAAAACCGAAGCCACGGAAAAAGTCGAGGAACTTAAAGACTGATTCTCGCGATGACGAAAAAAGACAGGGGACGGTTCTGTGTCTCGCAGTTTTGTGAGACACAGAACCGTCCCCTGTTTTTCGTTCCTTTGCCTTCTCCTCTCTGTCCTCAAAAGCAATCAGCTATCTAACAAAATATAATAACATATCATTTTTTCTGTATCAAACACACAGAGTGAAGCGTTCGTAAGAAAATCCAAAGTCTCAGGACTTCGATCAATCAGCTTCCAGTACCCTTCGCCTACTTCGGGAAGTTTTACTTCAGATGATATTGCTACAAGAAAACGCTTCGCCTCATCAGAAAGCGGCAGCGGGTCCCACTCGTCCAATGAAAGATCATCCAAATTATCAAACGAAATCTTATAAAGCGCCATCCCCTCATAAGGAAATCCCTCGTAATTATCGCGAACCCTTATGAACTCCACCTCATGTTTACTGATATCCAGTCCAAACTCACGTACGAATTGACTTCTGACAACTTCTTCTCGTGAGATAGCAGAGCACGACGTTAGAATTATGCAAAATATAAGAGTGGACAGAAAAAATTTTTTAAACATTTCATTTAAAGACACAGAACCGTCCCCTGTCTTTTGTTGAATTATATATTGACTCCTCTTTTCCGCAGTTCCTGCAGAAAGTCATCCGTCCCCCGGAAGACGAAGCCGTCGATCCCGCAGGCGAGGGCGCCGGCCACGTTGGCTGGCATGTCATCCGTGAACACGCACTCTTCCGCCTTCAAGTCAAAGCGCTTAAGAATGGTCCGGTACATAGTCA
>CADCPP010000181.1 GCA_902803355.1 uncultured Lachnospiraceae bacterium
TCTATTATACAGGATAATCGGGGAAATGTCTTCCGTTTTCCGAAAAAATTATACACTGTAGAGCAGTTCGGCGTAGGTCGGGATGGGCCACTGCTCTTTTGCGGTAAGCGTCTCGGCTTCATCGCAGGAGGCACGCAGCGCGGCCATCTTCGGCAGGATGCTGTCGCGGATCGTTTCGGCTTTTTTCAGAGGATCGGAGACGGTCTGCAGCTTTGCCATGGCCTTTTCCAGGGCCGCGTTCCGCTCATCGATCGCTTCCGTGAGCTCGGAAAGCCGCTCGGCCGCGCGCATCTCGTAGGAGTCCGCGTGCTGCGGAAGGAGCGTCTTTTTCGTCAGGGCGGCACCGGCGATCTTCGCGGTATAGGCGGAGACGGCAGGCAGGATCTGGCGCTTGACCATATCGCTCATGGTCACGGCCTCGATCCCTACGAACTTATTGTAGCTGTCCAGTTTGATCTCATAGTGGGCTTTCAGCTCGCCTGCAGTATAGACCTTTTCCCGCGTCAGCATGGCGGCGTTTTCTGCTTCGATCAGTTGCGGAATGGCGTCCGGCGCAGTGCGCAGATCCAGCAGCCCGCGTTTTTTTGCTTCCTCCAGCCAGGCGTCATCGTAGCCGTTGCCGTTGAAGATGATCCTCTTGTGCGCGGTAAACGCCTCACGGATCAGATCGTGCAGGGCAGCGCCCAGGTCTTCCGCGCCTTCCAGACGGTCTGCGTATTCCCGCAGGACATCGGCCGTGGCGGCGTTCAGGATGGTGTTTGCCCCGGCGATCGACATGGGCGCGCCGGGCATGCGGAATTCAAATTTGTTGCCGGTAAAAGCAAAGGGCGAGGTCCGGTTGCGGTCCGTGGTATCGCGCATGAAGCGCGGCAGTGCGTGGACGCCCAGCTTCATCACGGTCTTTTCGCTGCTGCTGTAGGGCTCGTCCTTTTCGATGGCTTCCAGGATGCCGGTCAGCTCATCACCCAGGAAGATGGAGATGACGGCCGGCGGAGCCTCGCTGCCGCCAAGGCGGTGATCATTGCCCGCCGAGGCAACGCTCACGCGCAGAAGCCCCTGATAGCGGTCCACGGCCTCGATCACTGCGACGAGGAAGAGCAGAAACTGCGCGTTCTCATGCGGCGTCTCGCCGGGAGAGAAGAGGTTCACACCTGTATCCGTGGAAAGGGACCAGTTGTTGTGCTTGCCGGAGCCGTTTACACCGGCAAAGGGCTTTTCGGCCAGCAGACAGGCCATGCCGTGCCGCTCCGCGACCTTCTTCATCACTTCCATGATCAGCTGATTGTGATCCGTGGCGATGTTGGCTGTGCTGTAGACGGAAGCCAGCTCATGCTGGGCAGGCGCGGTCTCGTTGTGCTCCGTTTTGGCCGGCACGCCGAGCTGCCAGAGCTCTTCGTTGAGTTCATCCATGAAGGCCTGCACGCGCGGCTTGATCATGCCGAAGTAATGATCCTCCATTTCCTGCCCCTTGGGAGGCTTCGCACCGAAGAGGGTGCGGCCGGTGAAGATCAGATCTTCACGGGCATTGTAGGCCTTCCGGTCGATCAGGAAGTATTCCTGCTCCGCACCGACGCACGGCGTTACACGGCCAACTTCCGTATTGCCGAAAAGCTTTAAGATGCGCAGGGCTTCGCGGTTGATGGCTTCCATGGAACGAAGCAGGGGCGTCTTCTTATCCAGAGCGTCTCCGCCATAGGAGCAGAAGGCCGTCGGGATGCAGAGCGTCTTTCCCTTGATAAAGGCATAGGAAGTGGGGTCCCAGGCGGTATAGCCGCGGGCTTCAAAGGTCGCGCGCAGACCGCCGGAGGGAAAGCTGGAGGCATCCGGCTCGCCCTGGATCAGTTCCTTACCGGAAAAATCCATGATCACACCGCCGTCCGGAGAGGGGGAAATGAAGCTGTCATGCTTTTCCGCCGTAAAGCCGTTCAGCGGCTGGAACCAGTGCGTATAATGCGTGGCGCCGTTTTCCACGGCCCAGTCCCGCATCGCGGCAGCGACCGCATCTGCGACAGCTGCATCCAGCGTTTTGCCCTGCAGGATGGTCTCCTGAAGTGCGGTATAGGTGCTGTCTGACAGACGCGTTTTCATCACGCGTTCATCAAAGACAAGACGGCCATAGGTTTCGGGAACGTTGATCATGAAGACCTGCCTTTCCGTGCGGTAAGAGTGAGAGAGATCAGACAGAGGAGCTGCTTTCGCGGGTGCGTTTTTCCGCGCAGTCTCTCCGACAACAATAACCCGAAAAAAAACGATTTGTCAAGAAGAAAGGCGTCAATCTTGACAGTTTGCCCATTTTGCGATATGAATGATATCAGGGAATACATCAATAAAGACGGCCTGCGTCCGGAGCTTTCGAGGCTCACTTCGGCCCCGGAAGACGTTGCGGCAGCTTACAAGAGAAAAACCGGCGCGGCAAACTGACTGCGCGGAAAAGAAAAGGAACAACATAGGAGGTTTGCGAATGGAGATCAGCACTGCGATCCGCTGGGTCGGTGTGAATGACCACGAAGTCGATCTGTTTGAAGGACAATTCCCCGTGCCGGAGGGCATGGCTTACAATTCGTACCTGATCCTGGATGAGCAGCCGGCGGTGATGGACAGCGTGGATGCGCACTTTACCGAAGAATGGCTGGGCAAAGTGGAAAAGGAACTGGACGGACGCATGCCGGCCTACATCGTGGTACAGCATATGGAACCGGATCATTCCGGCAGCCTGAAGGCATTTACGGAAAAATATCCTGAAGCGAAGGTCGTTTCTTCAAATGCTGCGTTCAGAATGATGAAAAATTTCTTTGGAACGGATTATGCGGAACGCCGCATCGTGGTCGGAGAAGGCAGTACGCTCTCTTTGGGCAGCCATGAGCTGCAGTTTGTGGCGGCGCCGATGGTCCACTGGCCCGAAGTTACCATGAGCTATGAAAAGACGGAGAAGGTCTTCTTCTCGGCGGATGCCTTCGGCAAGTTCGGTGCGCATGATATGCCGCGGGAAGAGGATGAAGAGGAAGAAGACGGCGGCTGGGCCTGCGAAGCACGCCGCTACTATTTCGGCATCGTCGGCAAGTTCGGCGCTCAGGTACAAAGCCTCCTGAAAAAGGCGGCCGCCCTGGATATCCGCTGCATCTGCCCGCTCCACGGTCCGGTGCTGAAGGAGAATCTCGGCTATTATCTTGGCCTGTACCAGACCTGGTCCTCCTACGGGACGGAATCCGATGGCGTGTTTATCGCCTATACCTCTGTCTACGGGCACACGAAGGAAGCGGTGGAACTGTTCGCGAAGATGCTGGAAGATCACGGCTGCCCGAAGGTGGTGGTCACGGATCTTGCCCGCTGCGATGTGTTCGAAGCCGTGGAAGACGCCTTCCGCTACGGGAAGATCGTGCTGGCGTCGACCACCTACAACGGCGAAGTCTATCCCTTCATGCGGGAGTTCATCGGTCACCTGACCGAGCGCTCGTGGCAGAACAAGAAGGTCGGCCTCATCGAGAACGGCTCCTGGGGACCTATGGCGGCCAAGACCATGCAAAAGCTCCTGGAAGGCGCGAAAAACATCAGCTACGCGGACACCAAAGTCACGATCCTGAGCCAGATGAACGGCGCCAATATCATTCAGCTGCAGAACCTGGCTGCGGAAATGCTGGCTGACTGAAGATTGACAAAACCCATCCGCTGAAGGTCCCGCCGGGGCCTCCTCACCGCCTTTGCGAAAAGGCAGAAAGGAAATACAATGGATAACAAGGCATTCTACAAACTGAGCTACGGCGTATTCCTGCTCGGCGCGTCGGCAGACGGCCGGGACAACGCCTGTATCACCAATACCTGCATCCAGGTGGCGTCCAATCCCACCCGCATCGCCATTGCGGTCATCAATACCAATTTCACCTGTGATCTGGTCAAGAAGGCCGGCCGCTTTGCCATCACCCTGCTGGATGACAGCGTGAGCTACGATACCATCAAGTTCTTCGGCATGCAGTCCGGCCGCAACGTAGACAAATTTGAATATCTGACGCCCTCGAAGGATGCCTGGGGCATGCCCTACATCGAATGGAGCGCCTGCGCCGTCCTTTCCGGGAAGGTACTGGAACAGCATGACCTCGGCAGCCACACGCTCTTCATCGCGGAAGTGGAGGACGCGAAGGTCCTGAGCCCGAACGCGCCGCTTACCTACGCGGATTATCAGAGTCGCCTGAAACCGAAGCCCGCTCCGAAGGCGGAGGACAAAAAGCCGAAGGCCTGGCGCTGCAAGATCTGCGGTTATGTGTATGAGGGAGAAAAGCTTCCCGAAGATTTCACCTGCCCGCTGTGCGGCCACGGCCCCGAGGACTTCGAACCGGTGTATTGACAGCTGCCGCGAAGGCGCTGGCTTTCCGCAAGGCAGATCCCTTACCCTGATCAAAAACAGCCGCCCCGGGGCGGCTGTTTTTGTCTGTCTGTTTTGCAATATAATGGTCCGCGGTCTACAGAACCTTAACGATCTCCTCCATCGGCCTGGACTCGAAATGGATCCTGGCGGGGTGCGATCCTTCCGCAGGGTAGCCGATCGGCATGATCATGACCAGCTCTTCGTTTTCCGGCAGCGCGAAGGCTTCCTTCACCTTCGTATAGGGCAGCCAGTTTACCATGCAGCTGCCGATGCCCAGATTCCAGGCTTCCAGCATCATATGCGTGGCGACGATCGTGGCATCTTCGACGCCGGACGTCTGCCCGGGCTCCAGATCGTTTTTCCATTCTTCATCCCGGCTGTACGCAAACATCAGCACCACAGGCGCGTTGAAGGCACAGCGGGTGAGGCTGCGGATCTTCGCAACGGCTTCCTCGCTCTGCAGAACGTAGATGCGCTGCGGCTGATTGTTGTGCCCTGTCGGAGCGATGCGGCCGGCCTCCAGGATCAGGTCCAGCTTTTCCTTTTCGATGGGCGTATCGGCAAATTTGCGGACGGAATAGCGTTCGCGGATGAGAGATTCAAATTCCATAAAGACCTCCGAAAAGCAGATTTGGCGTGCTGAGGATCTTATCAGCAGCAACAGTATAGCACAAAATGACGGATCTGCGGGATAAAAATCCCTTTTTGCCCCGTTGCGCGCGGTTTTTCTGCGCTTTCTGCTTGATTTTTTGCGCAAAGTATTTACAATATTACTGTTACGCGCGCAAGAAGAGCCGCGCCGCCTTTCCGGTCTCCCCGCAAAGCAGCGGGAGAGCGCTCTGAAAGGACAAAAAGAGAAGGCATTTAATGAAGAGAGCGGGAGCATCCCGCAGCACACAGAGAGGGTTTTATGATCAGAGAAGATGTCAGAAATGTTGCGATAATTGCCCATGTCGACCACGGCAAAACGACCCTGGTGGACGAACTCCTGAA
>CADCPP010000182.1 GCA_902803355.1 uncultured Lachnospiraceae bacterium
CAATATCACCAAAGGAGGACTTTGCCATGACAAGGATCGAACGGATAACGGAAATGGAACGCTGCCTGGATGTTTCACGCGCAGCGGTGGATAAGCTCATGGAGGCGTTTGACGCTTATGAGGCGGTGCAGAAGGATTTTCTTAAGCTGAGCGATTATTACGGGAGCACGGCCTGGATGAGGGACTACGAAGCCGATGAGGCCGGAAAGCTTCCGGCAGACTTGAAGCGGGGCGTGCTTTCGGAGGATGCGGTCTATGATCTTCTGGAAGACAACCACGAGCTGGCGGTCAGGATGCTGAAGACGATCACGAAGGCGCTGGAGAATCAGTCACTGTAAGCGGGAGGGAAACAGACCCTGCTCACTCATTCCCTGGGAGGAGATCTATGATGAGAAGACCGATGGCGATCCTTGCGGCAGCGGTCCTTGTGTTTTTGCTTGCGGCATGCGGCGGCGGAAAGACGGATACGATGCCGGAGACGGAAGATCCGTCCGTGACCGCGGCGGATACGACGGCGGAATCCGAAGAGACAAAATCAGCCGAGGAAACTGAGGAAGATATTACCACTGCAGATGCGGCTGTGGACGTGACCACCGCAGATCCTACTGCTGCGGATACCACGGCGGCAGATGAGACCACCGCAGATTCCATTGCTGCAGATTCTACTGCTGCGGATACCACGGCGGCAGCCGCCGGTCCCGATCTTACCTATGCCGGCGCGGCAGTGCTGAACGGTTCCGTAAACGAGAGCGGTAAAGCGTATGTTTCCACAGCGCCCGATGAGAGCGCGCTGCTGATCGATACCACGGGTGCGGTGAGCGTTTCCGATTTTACCGCAGAAAAAAACGGTGATTCCGACGGCGATGGTTGCAGCGATTTCGGCCTGAATGCGGCCGTGCTGCTTAAGGGCGGCGGCATAGCGCAGATCACGGACGGCACAGTGACGTCTTCTGCGGAAGGAGCAAACGGCATCTTCTGCTACGGCGGCGGAAACGATTCGGCGGGCGACGGGACCACCCTGACAGTCAGAAATGTGAGCATTCAGACTTCCGGCTCCGCTTCCTGCGGCATCATGACTAACGGCGGCGGGATCATGTACGCGGAAGATCTGATCATTGCTACGAGCGGCGCAGCTTCTGCGGCTATCCGCGCTGGAGGCGGCGGGATCGTCTATGTGAGCGGCGGAAGCTATACGGCAAACGGCCCCGGCTCACCGGCCATTTATTCCGCGGCTAAGGTCTGCGTGAGCAATGCCGTGCTGGTCTCTGATCTTTCCGAAGGCGTCTGCATCGAAGGCGGAAATTCGGCAGAGCTTGTGGGCTGCGATCTGACGGCAAACAACACTGGCGGCGGCAAGGCGGCGTTTTTAAGCAGTGTGATGCTCTGTCAGCCCCTGCCGGGTGATGCGGACAGCGGGACCGCTTCTTTCAGCATGATGGGCGGAACGCTGACCAGCAAAAGCGGCCACGTGTTCCATGTGACCAATACGGATGCCGTAATCAGCCTGAGCGGCGCGGAGATCCTGAACGAAGACAGCGGGAATGTTCTGCTTTCCGTCTGTGATGACAGCTTGATGGGCGGCGCAGGCAGCGCCGTGCTGAATGCGGAAAAACAGACGCTGGAAGGGGCCATCCTTGTGGGAGATAACTCCTCGCTGCGCCTGAATCTTACGGCAGGAAGCCGCTTTACCGGTTATATTACCGGCAGTATCAGGAACGCGTCCGGCACGGTGATCTCGGAAAAGGCAGGCAGCGTTTCCGTTACCCTGGATGATGACAGCAGGTGGACCCTTACGGCGGACAGCTACGTGACTTCCTTTAGCGGAAACGCGGCAAATGTGAGCGCGAACGGCTACACCCTCTACGTGAACGGAGCGGCCTTAAGCGGAACAAAATAAAAAAGACTCCCCCGGCGCCCTTCTTTCGGTGAAGAGCCTCCCTCGGGGGAGTCTTTTTTTATTCCGCGGCTTTCAGGGCGGCGGCCATATCGATCTTGTCCAGCTTGCGGATCATGATGAGATAGACCAGCACCGAGAAGAGCATGGTAAAGCCGATGGCCCAGATAAAGCTGGGGAATTTCACGCGCGCGGTAAAATAGACCAGATCCACCTTGATGGAGCTCATCACGAAGCGGTTCAGCAGAATGCCGAGAGGAATGCCAAGCAGCGCGCCGAGGATGGTCAGCAGCAGGTTTTCCCGCAGCACATAGACGGCAGCCTCTCCGGGATAGAAGCCCAGCACCTTGACCGTCGCGATCTCCCTGAGGCGCTCGGTGATATTGATATTGATCAGGTTGTAGATGACGATGAAGGCGAGCGCGGCCGCGCAGACGATGGTCAGGATCACGATGTAGATCAGATTGTCCATCAGGCTCCCGATGCGTTCCTTGATGACGCTGCCCACGGCCACGTTCAGCACGCCGGGGAAGGCCAGCAGCCTTGCCGTTGCATCGGAGGCGCCGTCCCGCTTTGTGACAAAGGCGGTCGTCTTTTCCGGAAGCTCGCCGGTCAGGCTTTCATAGGTCTCATCCGAAAGCAGAACGTAATTGTAAATATAGTTGTCGAAGATCCCGCTTATCGTGACGGAATACTCCTGATTGTCCAGAACGATCGTGAGCGCATCGCCCCTCTTCAGATCCAGATCGTCCGCGATGGCGGCATTGATGAGGGCTTCGCCTTTGCCCGGATAAGGCAGCATCTCCTCTCCGCTGTGCAGAGAGAGATAGCGGGAGAAGTCATCGCCGCCGGAAGAGGAGATCAGATACAGCTCCTTTTCCGTCTTTCCCTTCTTGACTTTGGCGTTTTGCTCCGAGACGAACATGGCATCGCCGGAATAGCGCTGCGCGGTCCGGAGGAAATCCTCTTTCGCCTCCGCAGACAGCTCTTCGGTAAAGCTCACTTCGTATTCGTACAGGGTTACTTCGCTGTACTGATAGCCCACGATGTCCGAGATGGAGTCCCGGATGCCGTAGCCGGTGATCATAAGTGCCGTACAGCCGGCCACGCCGGTGAGCATCATCAGCACGCGGCTCTTATAGCGGAAGATATTGCGGAGCGTGACTTTCCACATAAAGGAAAGGCGGTTCCAGATGGCCGGGATGCGCTCCAGCAGCACGCGCTTGCCCAGCTTCGGTGCCTTCGGACGCAGCAGCGCGGCCGGCACCAGCTTCAGGAGGCCTGCCAGAGAAAGGCCTGTCACCAGGAGGATGCATACCACATAGCCGCCGGCGGTGATCAGCATGAGCTTCCAGTCGAGCACGTATTCCAGACGGTCCGCGTAATGATACATGATCCGGTAGGCCTGCCAGATCAGCTGCGGGAAAACGTAGGAGAGCAGCGGGATGCCGACGCCGCAGCCAAGCAGCGAGGCGGAGCCCGCGTAGAAGAGATATTTGCTCATGACGGCGGCGCGGGAGTAGCCGAGCGCCTGCAGGACGCCAAGCTGCCCGCGCTGCTCCTCCACCATGCGGGTCATGGTGGTGATGCAGATGAGCGCGGCGACCAGGAAGAAGAAGAACGGGAAGACCTTTGCCACGTTCTGGACGATCATGGAATCGCTGTCCAGGCAGGAATAGCCCACGTTGGACCAGCGGCCGAGGGTGAAGACAGAGGGCTTTTCCAGCTCGCGCAGCTGTTTCCAGCCATCATCCAGCTCCGCGCGGGCATCCTTCAGCTGCCTCTTTGCGTCTGCGAGTTCTTTATAGGCTTCTGTGCGCTTTTCCGCAAGCTCCTTCAGGCCTTCATCGTACGCGGCCCGGCCGTCCGCAAGTTCCGTCAGCGCATCGGCAAGCTTTGCCTCGGCATCGGCAAATTCCGTTTCGGCAAGGGCTTTGGACTTTTCCAGCTCTTCCGTGCCGGCAAAGTACTGATCCCAGCCGGCATCCAGCTTTGCGCGGGCGGCATCGACCTGGCGCTTGGCGGCGTCCAGCTGCTTTTTTGTGGCAGCCAGCGTGGCTGCCGCCTGAGCCAGCTGCGACTGGGCGCTCTGCGCCTTGGCTATGTAGGATGTCATCAGCTTTGAGGCGGAGTTGTACAGGTTATCGGCGGCGGTCATCAGCGACAGCGCAGAGGAGACCGCGTCATCCGCCTTGTCTTTATTGCTGATCAGGGCGCGCAGCTCACTGATGCGCTTTTGGAAGGCGGTCAGTGCGTCGCTCTTGCCGTAAAGCTGCTCCAGACGCTTGGCCAGGGCATCGGAGCTGTCGGCCAGCTGCTGCAAAGCCGTGAAAATGCCGTCTTTGTTCTGATCCCAGAGCTTCTGGATGGCGGCGCTTCGCTCTGCCGCGGTCATGTCATCGGAAATGCTGATCTCGGTGACGGAGTTAAACAGCTTCGTCAGCATTCCGCGGACTCCGGCGGAGGCCGTCTGAAAAGCCGTATACTGATCGATCAGGTCGAAGATATCGGAGTATTGATTGACGGAGCTGTTGTACTGCGAAAGGCCGGAAGAATACTGGGCCATGCCGGACTGATAGGCGGCAAGCCCGGAGGCATAAGCGGTCTCGCCGTCCCGCAGCTGCGCCAGCGCCTCTTCAAGCTGCGCCTCGGCTTTGGCAAACTGCGTTTTTGCCTCTTCTTTGGCCGCGGCAAGATCGATCACGCCCTGGTCGTAGGCAGCGTAGCCATCCCGAAGCTTTTCGAAGGCATCTTCCAGCTGCGCCCTGGCATCGGCAAACGCGGCCTCGGCGTCTTCCCGCCCGCGTTCATATTCGGCCACGCCGTCTTCATAGTCGGTCTCGGCATCCGTTAAGGTCCGGGTATTGTCTTCGATGAGGCGGGCGTAGCGGGCAAGCGCTTCCTCCTCGGCAAGCGCCTTTACGGCAGGCTCCGCGGCGTCGGCAGCCTGGTCATATTCGTCTGAGTACAGATAGCCCAGGTCGCCTGCCCTCACATAAATGGAGGAATAGGTATCGCCGGTAAAATCCTCCGGCAGGAGAAACGCATAAAAGGCGATGCTGCCGCTGCCGATGGAGGCAGAGCCGCGCTCATAATTGAGATACAGCGGGGAATTGCAGAAGCCGACAACGATGAAGCTGCTTTCGGCTACGGCATCGAGATCCTCCTCTGTGTTCTGAGAGGAAAGAACCAGCTCATCGCCGAGAATTAGGCCGGAGGCCATGTTGCCATCCACCAGGACCTCGCCGCTTTTTTCGGGAAGGCGGCCGCTTAGCAGCTCCGGTTTATTGACGGAAGAGGGCAGGTTCATGAAGTGTACCACAACATCCTCTTCGGTCAGTGAGACAAGAAGATCCTTGGTAAAAGCGCCTTCCGCAGCCTCAACAAGGCCTGAAGCGCGGATGGCTTCGACATTTTCTTCGGTATAGCCGAGGGTGGAGATCAGCTGAAAATCGTAAAAGGCAGAGTTGTTCAGATAGGTATCGGCGGTCTTGACCATGGCATCGCGCGTCACCCGCAGGCTGGTAAAAAAGCCTGCGCCGAGCAGAATGATGCCCAGAATGGCAAAATAACGGCCGGGCGACCGAAAGATCTCCCGGATATTATTTTTCTGGAGCGCCGTTCTTACCATTCGATCTCCTCGATCGGCAGCGGTGTTTCATTGATCTCCATGCCGCTCACCGTGCCGTTTTTGATATGGACCACGCGGTCGGCCATGGCGGTCAGCGCGCTGTTATGGGTAATGATGATCACGGTCATGCCGCTCTGCCGTCCGGTATCGGACAGTAGCTTGAGGATGGCCTTGCCGGTCTCATAATCCAGGGCGCCAGTGGGTTCGTCGCACAGCAGCAGCTTGGGATTCTTGGCCAGTGCGCGGGCAATGGCCACGCGCTGCTGCTCGCCGCCGGAGAGCTGGGAAGGAAAGTTCTTCATGCGCTCGCCGAGCCCTACGTTCTTCAGGGTCTCGGCCGGATCCAGCGGATTCCGGCAGACCTGCGCCGCCAGCTGCACGTTTTCCAGGGCGGTCAGGTTTTCGATCAGGTTATAGAACTGAAAGACGAAGCCGATGTCCTGTCTACGGTAGCTCACCAGACGCTTCTTCGGAAGGGCGGAGATGTTTTCTCCGTCCAGCAGGATGCGCCCGTCCGTGAGCGTGTCCATGCCGCCCAGAATATTCAGCAGGGTGGTCTTGCCGGCACCGGACGGTCCCACGATCACGCAGAGTTCCCCCTTCTCTATGGAGAAGTTCACGTCGTGGAGCGCCTCGATCTCGACCTCGCCGCTCTTATAGACCTTTCGGACATTTTCAAAGTCGATATAGCTCATGCCTTTTTCCGTACGGGATGGAAGCCGAAGGTGCCCGGTCCGCAGTGTGTGGCCACGGCTGCGCAGACGGGGATGTCGATGACCTCCTTAAAATAATTCAGGCCTTTGACATAAGAGACCAGGCCGTTTAAGAGCTGCGGATCCTGCAGGGTGTGGTTGATGAACAGGAAGTCCGGCTCGAACTGTTCCGGATGCCCCAGCTTTTCCGCGGTGAATTCGTACAGGACCCTGTCATAGCGGCCGCGGAATTTGCGCCCCGCGTGCATTTTGCCTTCCGTCAGGAGGATCTCCGGACGAAGCTTTAAGATGTTCGCGCCGATGGCCGCCAGACCGCTGCAGCGTCCGCCCTTGAACAGATAGTCCACGGTCTCGATCACAAAGCTGCAGTCGATGCGGGTGCGGTATTCGTTCAGATCCTCACAGAGCGCCTTGGGATCGGAGATCTCGCTTGTGGCGGCGCGGATCGCGACCAGCCCGGTGCCGCTGCCGAGGCCCCAGGAGTCGACGCAGTAGACATCGCTTACTTCTCTCGAGGCCTGCACCGCATTCTCAAAACAGCTGGAGGCGCCGGAGGTCTTGGCGATATGGATGATGGGGCGGTCATCCGTCTCACGGATCTTTTTGAAAAATTCCTCATAGTCATAGGGATTCGCGGCCGAGGTCTTCGGCAGCTCGCCGCTCTTTGCCACATAGGCAAACAGATCCTGCTGGGTCACGTCCGGCCAGTCCGGCATATCTGCCCCGCCCAGGCTTACATAGCTGGCAATAGGATGGATGTCATACTTTTTGATCAGGTCCAGCGGCAGATCCATGGTGGTATCCGCGGTAATGATAAAGTTTGACATGATGGGTTCCTCCCTAAAGATAGTAATGGTACGATATAGAATATTTATTATACACGATTTTGCGGCGTCTGACCAGTCTGAAAAAGCCCGTCCGCAAAAATCAGTCTGTCTCGTTTGAAAATACGGACTCCGCATAGCGTACCGCGGCCATGGCATCCTTGCCATAGGCGTCCGCGCCGATGCGGTCCGCATAGTCCTGCGTGAGCACCGCGCCGCCCACCATGATCTTAACCTGCGGAGCGGCTGCCCTCAGCTGCCGGATGGTCTCCTCCATGGAAGGGACCGTGGTGGTCATCAGCGCGGAAAGGCCTACAAGAGGAATGTGCTGCCGCAGCGTTTCGGAGACGATCCTTTCCGGAGCGACATCCTTGCCCAGATCGATGACGTCGTAGGCGTAGTTTTCCAGCAGGACCTTCACGATGTTCTTGCCGATATCGTGGATATCCCCCTTCACGGTGGCGAGAAGGATCTTCCCTTTTTTGGCCTGCCCGCTTTCCGGCAGGGCGCGCTGCAGGAGGGCAAAACCGGCTTTGGCGGCATCGGCGCTCATCAGGAGCTGCGGAAGAAAGAGGCGGCCGGATTCATAGGCGGCGCCGACCTCATTTAAGGCAGGCACGAAGACTTCATCGATCAAAGAGAGGGGCTCCGCGCCTTCCGCAAGCAGGGCGGCGGTCTCCTTTTCCGCGGCAGAGATGAGGCCGCGCAGAATGGCTGTTTTCAGTAAGGCCGAGGAAGGACCGGATGAAGCGGGCAGGTCAGCTGCAGGCGGCTGCGCCGCTGCCTCAGGCGCCTTCGTGCGGAAGGCTTCGATATAGGCGATGCCCTGCCGGTCATGCGCGAGAAGGGCACCAGCGGCATAGAAGGCGCCGCGCATCGCTTCATCATTCGGATTCATGATGGCCAGGGACAGCCCGTTTTGCAGCGCCATGGTAAGGAAGGCGGCATTCACCTGGGAGCGCTGCGGCAGCCCGAAGGAGATATTGGAGAGCCCGAGAACGGTTTTCAGATGCAGCTTTTCCCGCAGCGCGCGGACCGTTTCCAGCGTGATAAGCGCGCCGTCCGGAACAGCGGAGATAGTGAGGGTCAGGCCGTCAAAGATGAGGCGGCTGCGGCCGATCCCATACTCTTCCGCACGGCGGATGATCTTTTCCGCGACGGCAAGGCGGCCTTCAGCCTTCTCCGGGATCCCGTTTTCGTCCAGACACAGGGCGATGACGGCGGCGCCGTACTTTTTCGCAAGGGGAAAAACGGCCTGCATGGACTCTTCCTTGCCGTTTACCGAATTGATGAGCGGGCGGCCGTTATAGACGCGGAGCGCCCGGGCAAGGACGGCTGGATCGGACGAGTCGATGCAGAGCGGAAGCACGGTCACGGACTGCAGCGCGGTGATCACGTCTTCCATCACGGCGGCTTCATCGATACCGGGAAGGCCGGTGTTCACATCCAGGATGTCCGCGCCCGCGTCTTCCTGTTCCAGCGCCTGCGTAAGGACATAATCCAGATCGTGATCCTGCAGTGCCTGTTTAAAGCGTTTCTTTCCGCTCGGATTGATGCGTTCGCCGACCATCAGGGGCGTCCCTCCGATCTCGGCAAAGGCTGCGCCGGAGGAAACGATCAGGCGGCTCTTTCGGACCGGAGGCTGAAACGGAAGGGGAGAGACGGCTTCCTTCATGAGCCGGATGTGCTCCGGCGTGGTGCCGCAGCAGCCGCCAAGGACATGCGCGCCGGCAGAGGCGATCTCCTTCATACAGAGTGCAAAACGCTTTGGACCGACGGGATAGACGGTGCGGCCGCCTTGTACGTCGGGAAGACCGGCGTTCGGGCTCACGATGACGGGAAGAGAAGTGAGGGATACGATCTCATGGACAAGCGGCAGCATCTCTTCCGGGCCGAGCGAGCAGTTGATGCCGACCGCGTCCGCGCCGAGGCCTTCCAGCATGGGGATCAGGGAAGAGGGCGTGCCGCCGGTCAGCAGCTTGCCGCTGCCGTCAAAGGTACAGGTCGCAAAGACGGGAAGATCGCAGCTTTCTTTCGCCGCGAGCAGGGCGGCCTTCGCTTCGAAGGCATCGTTCATGGTCTCGATCAGGACAAGATCCGCGCCGGCATCCGCGCCGGTCTTTACGATCTCTGCAAAGGCCTGCACGGCGTCTTCAAAAGGAAGCGTCCCGAGCGGCTTTAAGAGCTTTCCGCTTGGACCGAGATCGAGGGCGATATACGCATCATCCTCCCGGCCGGCTTCCTTCCGGGCCTGCCTGGCAAGAGAGACCGCTGCGCGGATGATCCCGGGAAGCTCTTCCTCGTAGTGGAAGCGGTTCGCGCCGAACGTGTTCGTGATCAGGATATCCGCACCGGCGTCCAGATACCGGCGGTGCAGGGCGCGGATGATCTCCGGATGCAGCAGGTTCCAGGTCTCCGGCTTTTCGCCGCCCGCAAGGCCCTGAGCCTGCAGGAGGGTCCCCGTCCCGCCGTCAAAAAAGAGCCATTCTTTTCCCAAACGTTCACGCAGTTTCATGTCAGATCCTTCCCGGTTCTCGCAATACCGTCAGTGCAGCCCGGCGTTTCGCCGCCTTTCGGAAAGAGTCCGATGAAGGCGGTCACGGATTTTTCCGGGACCATCAGCAGGCCGTCAGTCAGGGTGATCCCCAGGGCCTTCGGCAGATCCAGCTGACGGAAGAAGATCTTCTGGATCTCCAGAGAGCAGTCGCCGAAGCCGGGAGAAAAGCGAGGTCTTGCGCAAAGGCCCCGGCCGGCAGCCTCTTTGGCGAGCGTCTCGTTCACGCGGCCAACATATTCCTCCGTCAGGGCCGCCGCCGCGCCTTGATAGAGCGCCGCTTCCGCTGCGGAGCGCACTGCCGCCCGCCGGATCAGACGGTCTGCTTCCGCGCCGAGCGTTGCCGCAAGCAGGCAGACCTCGGTGCAGCCGGACAGATTCCGCGTCAGATCACGGCTGAAAAACGCTTCCTCCGCAAAGCAGACCATTCCTTCTTTCAGGACAAGAGGAAAGATCCGGCTGGCAAAACGCGGCCGCGTTTCCGCGGCAAGCGTCTTCAGCGCTGCGCTGACCTTGTCCAGCAGGGCTGTCTGCTCCCCGGCCGGCAGCGCGGAAAAATCCGCCCGGCGGATCCCCAGATACCGCAGCGTTTCCCGGATCAGCATGTTCCCTGCCGCATCCTGCGCCGATGTGGCCTGCATCGTCATCCTTGTTTCTCCTTACAGCATCGCGCTGAGATTGCTTAAGATCCCGGCGGCCACGTCCGGCTTGTTCATGGAATAGACGTGGATATGCGTGATCCCGTTCGCGATCAGGTCGATGATCTGCTCGCTGGCGTAGATGATCCCCGCCTGCTTCATGGCTGCGGGGGCGCTTCCGAAATGGTCCACGATGGCGCGGAAGCGTTCGGGAACATTGGTGCCGCTCAGGGCGACGCTGCGCGCAAGCTGCGAGGCGGCGGTGATGGGCATGATGCCGGGCAGGATGGGGACGCGGATCCCGGCTTCTCTTGCCCGGTACAGGAAATTGTAAAAGATATTGTTGTCAAAAAACATCTGTGTGGTCAGGAAATCGCAGCCGGCGTCCACCTTTTCCTTCAGGTGGCGCATATCCTCCGCCTTGTTTTCGCTTTCCACATGTCCTTCCGGATAGCAGGCGCCGCCCACGCACAGGTCTGTCCGCGCCTTGATGAAGCGGATCAGGCCGCAGGCGTGGGGAAAGTCCGTGCAGATCACGCCGCCCTGCGGCAGATCGCCGCGCAGCGCCATGATGTTTTCCACGCCGCTTTCGCGAAAGCGCTGCAGGATCTCTTCCACATAGTCTCTCGAAGAGGTCACGCAGGTCAGATGCGGGAGGACGGTCACGCCGCGCTCCGCCTTCAGCTGCTCCGCAATCTCCATGGTGTAGCCGGCCGTGGTGCCGCCTGCGCCGTAGGTGATGCTCATGAAGGACGGCCCAAGCGCCGCGATCTGTTCCACCGCCGTTTTCACCGCGGCGTAGCCGTCCGCCTTCTTCGGCGGAAAGACCTCAAAGGAGAGGGTCAGCTGCTTATTCTGTAATACTTCCGAGATCTTCATGCTTTGTTCTTTGCGCTTTATTCTTTGCTTCCGGCGACGCTGTTCAGCATGGCGTCGTCGATCTTACCCCAGGCGCCATTTCCTTCGCCATGGCACTGCACATAAATGCCTACGACGAGTTCCTGACCTTCGGCATAGTCAAATTTGTCGATGACCGCGCTGTGCCAGTCGTTGTAGGAGGTGATGACCGTATCGGCCCTGGCCACGATCTCGCCGTCGATCTTCACGTAGGCGTACACTTCCGTTTCGCCCGCGTCGCCGCCCATGATGGAGATCTCAAAGCGGTAGCTGCCGGCGGGAAGCTCGCTCACCGTCTGTTCCAGTGTGAACTTGACTGAGTTCTGCGCCGCGCTCCAGAAGTGATAATGCTTCGCGCCGGTCAGGGAGTCCGTGGTCTTTTCCTCCACATAGAGCTCGTCTGCCTTGCCGAGGTCGGTCACGGTCCAGCCTTTATCTCCGTCTTCAAAACTGTAATTGGTCAGGAAATTGTATTCGATCAGGGAAAGCTGCAGATGCGCTTCCATTCCGGCCGCGGTGCCCGTGATCTCGTACTTGGCCGGCCCGCCTGCGCGGTAGCCCTCCAGCTCTTCCTGGGTGATGTTCCAGACTACCGGCACGTTCTGCTTGGAATCATCGGTCATGACCGCGTTGACGGTATCCGGCAGCACATAGTCGCCGTTGATGTCGAGGATCAGCGTCACATCTTCGATGGCGTCCGCAAGAGGGGTCACTTCGTTGCCGTAGCGGACAAGGTTCCAGACCTTCAGCGATTCCAGCGGATGGCCGGAGGCGTCGAAGAAGGCCTGATTGTCCACTGCGCAGCCGCCGTAATACTTGCCCGCATCCTCCGGGTCATAGGCGGCGGCATAGCTGGAGGCCCAGCCGGAGCCGTATTTTTCCCAGATCTCGTGGTTTGCTTCCCAGCTTTCGGTGCCCACGCTGATCCAGGCGCCTTCCCAGTAGACCACGCCGATGCCGTTTGTGGTCTTCTCCGCGATCGTTTGGATCACATCCTGCACGCTGTTGGCCTGGCCCTGCACGGTATAGGGATAGTTCTTCACGACCGCGCTGCCCTCGCCGATGGTGTTGCCGAAAAAGTCTGTGTCTTCGGGGGTGTAGGCATAGCTGGTCTCCATGACCATGACCTTCTTGCCGTACTTTTCCGCGATCTGGCTGAGCACGTTCGACAGGTTCTCCAGAGTGCCGTGCCAGTAGGGATAATAAGAGGAGGCGAAAACATCGTAATCCAGGCTGTAATAAGCCAGCTTGCTGGCGTAGTTCAGATAGTTTTCGGCGTTTTCGGGATTGGCAAAATGCACGGCCACGAGGGCGTCCGGATAGAGCTCGCGCACGGCCTTCGCGCCGGCTCCCATGATGTACTGGATATTGAACCAGGTCTTTTCCCCGGCGAGCTTCCCGTTCGTTTCGTTGCCGAGCTGGACCATGCTGACCTTGACGCCGGCATCTTTCAGCTTCCGCAGACTTTCGTGCGTGAAATCGTAGGCGGCCTGCGTTTTATCTTCGATGCTCATGCCTTCCCAGGACTTCGGCGCCATCTGCTTGGCGGGATCGGCCCAGAAATCGGAATAGTGAAAATCGACAAGCAGGCCGATGCCGTATGCCGTGGCGCGTTTTCCGATCTCGATGGCCGTATCGATGGTGCAGCTGCCGCCGCCGTAGCCGTTTCCGTCTTTATCAAACGGGTCGTTCCAGACGCGCACGCGCACAGTGTTGATGCCGCAGTCCGCGAGGATCTTCAGCAGGACCGTTTCCTTTCCGTCAAAATCATAGTATTTTACGCCGCTCGCTTCTTCGGCAAGCAGGGAGGAGATATCCATGCCCAGGATAAAATCATCCGTCACGCCGCCGATCTTGCGGACGTAGAGCGTGTCGCTGGCGAGCTTCCCGGGGATCACATAATCCGGATAGGAGGGCGCAGCGCTTTCCGGCTCGGCCTCGGAAGAAGACGCAGGCACAGCGGGCGTCCCCTGATGGCCGCGGGGCTCCGAAGAGGAAGGGGAAACGTCTCCGCCGCAGGCGGAAAGACAGAGGATCAGGGCCAGAAGAAGAACAGAGATCAGGGTCTTGTTGAACATTGCGGATACCTCATTGAATTGTAGGCTGCTGTGGATTTTGCGGACAGAACCGACCTTTTTACTATAACACTTCCGAAAAGGCGGCGCAATGAAAAACTTTCTAAAGGAGGAGCGCCGATCTCCTGCTTTGCATTTTTCCAAAAACGTGATACAATCACGGAAACAGGTTAACTCTGCAGACAAGCTGACTCATCGGCATGACTATTGATGGAAGAAGGAGAGGCATTTATGGCAAATACACCTTCGGGCAGAAGACCGAATGTATCCGGAACGGGCAGCGACGTCCATAAAAAGGGCGACGGCCTGGGAACCGGTCCTGTCGGTCAGAATTCCGGCACCAATCAGGCAAATCACAGGAGAACGGGGTCATCATCAGGCTCCTCCGGCGGTCCGAGCCGCGCAGCGCTCGGCGGCGGAAGCGGGCTGCTGATCATCATTGTGCTGTTTTTGCTGCTGCGGGGCGGCGGCTTAAGCTCGCTGTTCGGCGGCGGAGGCACGACGGATCCCGAGCCTGTCGTGGTCCAGACCACGCAGCAGGCCACGCAGAATCCGTCCGGCCTCAGCAGCCTGATCGGCTATAATCTGAGCGGTTCCTCCAGCTACAGCGGCTGGGGCTCCACCACGGCGGCCGCAACCGCAGGGAACTCTGGCACGTCCGCGGTCAGCGCGGCGGTGCAGCAGGCGAACAACGCCTCCAATGTCCGGAAGCTGAACACCTCGGTCGCCAGCGGATCGCGGGCAAAATACACCTCCATTAAAGGAAACGGAAACGATACCATCACCTTGATGATCTACATGTGCGGCACGGATCTGGAATCCAGCTACGGCATGGGCTCAAACGACCTGAGGGAAATGGCGAGCGCGGCGATCTCCGACAAGATCAATATTATCGTCTACACCGGCGGCTGCAAGGGCTGGAAGACGAGCGGCATCAGCAGCACGAAGAACCAGATCTGGCAGCTGACGAACGGCGGCAACTTCACCAAGCTCGCCGAGACGAGCGGAGTCTCCATGGTGCAGCCGTCTACCTTGAGCGGCTTCATCCAGTACTGCGCGAAAAACTATCCGGCAAACCGCTATGACATCATCCTCTGGGACCACGGCGGCGGATCCATCACCGGCTACGGCTACGATGAGAAATACCCGAACGGGTCCATGTCGCTCTCCGGCTTGAAACAGGCCTTTACCGACGGCGGCGTGAAGTTCGATTTTATCGGCTATGACGCCTGCCTGATGGCGACCACCGAAACGGCCCTCACCATGGCGCAGTTCGGCGACTACCTGATCGCCTCCGAGGAATCCGAGCCCGGCATCGGCTGGTACTACACGAACTGGCTCACGAAGCTTTCGGCAAATACTTCCATGAGCACCCTCGAGATCGGCAAGAACATCTGCGATGATTTCGTGACGGTGTGCGGCCAGCAGTGCCGCGGCCAGAAGGCCACGCTCTCCGTCGTGGACCTGGCGGAGATCTCCCATACCGTTCCGCCGGTGCTGAACGCCTTCGCGACCTCGACCACGAGTCTCATCAAGAACAGCAACTATTCCCGCGTCTCGAATGCCCGGAGCGGCGCGCGTGAGTTCGCGACGTCCTCCAAGATCGATCAGGTGGATCTGGTCGATCTGTGCAACGGCATCAATACGACCGAGGCGGCGACGCTTGCAAGCGCGATCCGCAGCGCGGTCAAATACAACAACACCTCGAATGACATGACCAACTCCTACGGGCTGTCCATCTACTTCCCGTATAAGCGCGTGTCGGCCGTGGACAACGCGGTGAAGACCTATAAGGCCATCGGTCTGGATGAAGACTATCAGACCTGCATCCAGCAGTTTGCGGCCATGGGCACCGGCGGTCAGGCCATTTCCGGCGGCTCCTCCAGCGCCTTGTCCAGCCTGCTGTCCGGCTACACCTCCGGCGGCACCACGGCAAGCAGCGCCTCCGATATCAGCTCCATTTTGAGCGGCCTGCTCGGCGGCAGCAGCACCTACAACGTCTCCGGCCTTTCGAGCGGCGCCATGAGCTTCCTTTCCAGCGCGCTGGGCGGACGGTCGCTGAACTTCGACGATACGGTGACCTATCTGGATGAAAACCGCTTCGATCCCGATCAGCTGGTCTGGACGCAGCAGTCAGACGGCCGCTATGGGATCCGGATGGACCAGGATAACTGGTCGCTCGTGCAGGGCATCAAGCTGAACATCTTTGTGGATGACGGCGAAGGCTACATCGATCTTGGCCTGGACAATGTGTATGAACTGAGTGACGACGGCGTTCTGACGGAACAGCCGGAAAACAGCTGGATCTACATCGGGAATCAGGCAGTGGCCTACTATTACACCGATGCGAACACCGAAAACGGCGTGACGAGCTACTACGGTTATGTTCCCGCCCTGCTGACGGACAGCACGCTCGGCCTCGACGCGCAGCGCATCGAGCTGCTGCTGGCCTATGAGGGCGGCGCGTGGTCGATCGCCGGCTATCACTCCGTCTACACGGACGGCGAGACCGATGCCGTGGCGAAGAACGTGGAGACCCTGAACAACGGCGCCACCCTGCAGTTCATCGCGGACTACTACAGCTACAGCGGTGATTATCAGGATACCTACATGATCGGGGATGAGGTCACGGTAACGAAGGATCTGGAGATCGCGGACAAGTACATTCCGTCCACGACCAAGTGCAGCGTCGCCTATGTGCTGACCGATATCTACCAGCAGGAATACTGGACACCCGTCGTTCCGCACTAAGCAGAGAATGAATGAAACAAGGAAAGAGCCGCCCCGCGGGGCGGCTCTTTTCGTTATGGTTTTTATGTGTTGTCACTGCGCGCCTTTATGAAAGGCTGCAGCGGTTTTTCAATGTGTTACTTCGCGTAGATCAGGCCGACCAGCCAGTTCAGCAGCCTTGCCGGCAGGACCTTGGCCAGAAAGCAGAAAAGCTTGTACTGAAAGCCGATGGTCTGGATGGGCCGGCAGGCCCTGCGCGTCGCGGCATTGCGGATAAACGCGGCGGCCACTTCGGGACCCTTGCCGCCCTGTTCATCCTTTTCCATGCCGGCAACGGAGCGCGAGATCCGTCCGCCGTAGATATCATCGCCCTCGGCGATCTTCTTGCGGGCGGCGGTGAAGCCGGTGGCCATATCGCCCGGCTGCACGGCGCACATGGTCACGCCGTAGGGGCGCAGCTCGTTGGCCGTGGCCATGGTATAGGAATTGATGGCGGCCTTCGAGGCGGAATAATAGGTCTGGAAGGGGATCGGGATGGCACCGGCAACGGAAGAGAGGTTCACGATGCGGCCCGAGGCCTGCCTGCGCATGATAGGGATCACCGCCTTGTTCACATTCACCATGCCGAAGAAGTTCACATCCAGCTGGCGTTTTGCCTCTTCAAGCGGCGTGAATTCCACGGCGCCGGAGATTCCCCAGCCCGCGCAGTTGATCAGAACGTCCACGCGGCCTTGCTCACGGACGACGGTATCCACGGCGGCTTTCACAGCCGCTTCATCCGTCACGTCACAGGCGATGTGGCTCACATCCTCGGCACCCATGCCGCGGCGGGAGAATTCGTAGACCGTAAAGCCGGCATCCCGCATGGCCTTCGTGGTCGCAAGGCCGATGCCGGAGCTTCCGCCCGTTACGATGCAGACCCTGCTCACAGCTCATACCTCCCCAGAACTTCGGCAATGATGCTCACGGCTTCATCGATCAGCTCATGCGTGTGGCTGGCCATCAGGCTGCAGCGCAGCAGGGCTTCGTGCGGCGCGGTGGCCGGCGGAAGAGAGGCATTGACGAACACGCCGTGATCGTACAGATCTTTGGTGATGGTCAGCGTCGGAACCGGTTCATAGGTGAAGATGGGCACGATGGGGATCATCTCGCCGCCGCCCATGCGCATCTTGATGCCCCGCTCCGCGATGCATTTGCGCATATAGCGGGCGTTGTCCTGCAGCTTTTCGACCAGCTCCGGATGCGCCTCCAGGATCTGCAGGGCTTTCAGAGCGGCAGCGCAGTTGGCCGGCGGGATGGAAGCGGAGAAAATGAAGGGGCGGGAGGTGTGGCGCACATAATCCACCACGCGCTCGTCAGCCGCCATGTAGCCGCCGAGCGACGCCAGTGACTTGGAGAAGGTGCCCATATAGATATCGACCTTATCTTCCAGGCCGAAGTAGCTGGCCGTTCCGCGGCCGCCCTCGCCCAGAACGCCGAGACCGTGTGCATCGTCCACCATCACGCGGGCGCCGTACTTTTCCGCGAGCTCGCAGATCTCCGGGAGCTTTGCGATATCGCCGCCCATGGAGAAGACGCCGTCCGTCACAATCAGGCAGCCGGCCGTTTCCGGGACCTTCTGCAGGCATTTTTCCAGATCGGCCATATCGCCGTGGCGGTAGCGGAGCATGGTGCCGTAGGAAAGCTTGCAGCCGTCATAGAGGCTGGCGTGATTCTCACGGTCCATGATCACGTAATCTCCGCGGCCGACGATGGCCGAAATGATGCCGAGATTGCTCTGGAAGCCGGTGGAGAAGGTCATGACCGCGCCCTTGCGCAGGAACTTCGCCAGTTCCGCCTCCAGCTGCAGATGCAGCTCCAGGGTGCCGTTCAGGAAGCGGGAGCCGCTGCAGCCCGAGCCGAGCTTCTGATAGGCTTCCACGCCGGCGGCGATGACCTCTTCATTCGTGGTCAGGCCCAGATAATTGTTGGAACCAAGCATGATGCGGCGCTTGCCCTCCATCTGGACCACGGTATCCTGCTTGGACTGCAGGGCGTGAAAGTAAGGATAGATATCCTGCTCGCGGATATCATCGACAAAGCTGTGTTTTCTGGCTTTTTCAAAAAGATCGATCATGGGAAACTCCGTTTCTGTATAGGCTGAATGCGGGAAAAGTTTATAAATTTTTAATGGTTACAGTGTAAAGCGCTTAAGCACCCTTGTCAACAGAAAAATGCTCTCTCCCGCTTCTTCAGTGCAGTTTTCTCTGGGCAATGATGCCCGGAAGGACCGCCGCGGCGGAGCCGATGAGGAAGAGGAAGATCCCCAGCCACATATTGGCGGTGATCACTTCTTTAAGGAACACCAGGGCAATGAGGGGGGAGAGGATGGGCTTCAGGAAATAGACGAGATTCGTTTCGCTCGCTGAGGTCTTCTCGAGCGCCAGCATGTGGCACACGTAGCCGGCGGCGGAGTTGATCAGGCAGATATAGAGGAAGGGCAGAACGGCTTCCTTCGGCATAGCCGGAAGGAGCGGCACATTCGCGAAAATGGACAGCCCGAGCCCGTCAAAGAAGGCAGCCCCGCCCGCACTGTGACCGATCAGCAGGAGGAGCAGGAGCTCGCAGGACCCGAACAGGAAGGTCATGCAGGTCACGACGATCCCGCCGAAAGAGGGCGTTTTTTTCTTGCCGAGGATCATATAGAAGGCAAAGGCGACCGAGGCGGCGATGGTCAGGATGACGCCTGTCGTATCCAGGGTATTATTCCACGGCGCAACGATCACAAGGATCGCGATCACCTCGATCACGAGCGCGATCACATGGTTTGGCCGGATCTTTTCTTTCAGAAGCAGCGCGGCAAGGATGGTCACGAAGACCGGATTGGAGGAAAAGGCCACGGAAACGAACGAGGCGGAGGTGCGGAGGATGGCCATCTGATACATGACCATGCTGAAGGAGACGCACATGAAGCCGGTCAGGGCGAAATAGCAAAGGTCGCGTGCCGTCAGCTTCGCGCCATGCTTTTTCAGCGAGGCGGCCGCGAAGGGGATCAGGGCGATCCCGCCGATCAGGAAGCGCAGATAGGTGATCTGCATGGGAGCGAAGAGCCCGCGCGTATAGCGCAGCATCACCTCCATGGTGCTGAAGATGACAGTGGTCAGCAGGATGAACAGGTAACCGGTCGTTTTTTTCTTCATGGGACTCCTTTGGCTGCCCGAAGGCGGCGCCGTGCGCCTGACATAATTTTTTGTCATTATAACGGTTTTTCCGGAAGATGCCAAGAGGAAGAATAAAAACAGGGAGGTCCTGCGGAGGAAAAGACGCTTGAAAGAAGGCCCTCTTTGCGCTATGATTTTGGCAAAGAAAGGAAGGAAGACTTATGCAGGGAAACTATCCGGTGATCACGCTCTGCGGCAGCACCCGCTTCAGGCAGTCGTTTACGGAAGTCCAGAAGCGGCTCACCTTAAAGGGCAATATCGTCATTTCCGTGGGGCTGTTCGGCCACGCGGGAGATGAAGAAGTCTGGGAAGGCATGGACGAGGATACCGTCACGGAGACCAAGCGCATGCTGGACGATATGCACAAGCGGAAGATCGATATGGCGGACGGGATCTACGTGATCAATGTGAACGGCTATATCGGCGACAGCACCCGCTCGGAGATCGCCTACGCCGCTTCGCACGGCAAAACGATCGAATATCTGGAAGCGCAGCCGGATCTTCGCTGCCCGGTGTGCGGAAAGTTCTATTTTTCGGAACGCGGCAGCTACGACATCTGCCCGGTGTGCGGCTGGGAAGATGATTCGGTACAAAAACAGTGGCCGGATCTGGAAGGCGGCGCGAACAAAGACAGCCTGAATGAGGCCAGACGGAAATACGAGGCGGAGCATGAGCGGTAAGAACGGTAAAAAACTCGACATCAGAAAGATCGTCCTGATCATCTTGGCGGCCGCGCTGATCATCGGCGTGGTGACAGGCCGCATCTCACTTGCAGATCTGTTCGGCACAGGCGGGCAGACGCCCGCAGTCACGGAGAGCGCAGCCATCTCAACGGAAGAGGCGACAAGGCCGCCCGCATCGACCGCGAGCGGCGCCGCGGAGAAGACGAACGATGCGCCGGATCCTTCATCACTGACGATCGGAAGCATAGAAAGCGTCACCTTCCCCTCGAACACCGGGCCGACGAAGACGACAACGACCGCGGCGGAAACCACGAAGGACAAAGATGACGGCTACGTTGAGTACAGGTTCCGGAACAAAAGCCTGCTGACGCAGCATTACGAGAAGCACGGAGAAGAGATGGGCTTTGCCAACGCCCAGGACTATCAGAAGGCAGCAAGCGATATCATCAACGAGGCCGGAAATAACGGCATCCTGTCCAAATACAAATCCGACGGCAGCGGCGACCAGTGCTTCTACGTGGAAAAAACGAAGGAATTCGTCGTGCTGTCCTATGACGGATACATCCGGACCTATTTCATCTGTTCGGGGATCAAATACTTTAACAGACAATAAAGACGGCAAGCGCGCCCTGGACGAAGCAGGGATCAAGGTCCCGTATCAGCAGATGGATGTCCATCTGCAGAAGGACTGACGGCCTGGAAAAAAGAAAATTCGCCGAAATCTGAAATTGCAATTGCAGTTTACAGACGATAAAAGCCGGCATGATGAATGCAATAAAAATCCCCGGACCGGCCGGTCCGGGAATTTTTTATGCCTTGCAAATAGCTTAATCGTTTGAGGTGTCGGTAGAAACAAGGTTCAGCAGGGCGCTCAGCAGTCCGCCGGAAGAGGGGCCTGCGGACTGGGAAGACGCCTGCGCGCCGGATGCGGCACCGCCTAAAAGGTTGATGGTGTTTGCCGGCTGTGCCTGCTGCTGAGCCTGCTGCGCGGACGCACCGCCAAGAAGAGAGGCCAGAAGATTGGCA
>CADCPP010000183.1 GCA_902803355.1 uncultured Lachnospiraceae bacterium
CGGTCGCGTTGATCACGATGCCGTCTGTGTTGGACTTGTTGAAGCTATCGATCTGTTCTTTGGTCCACGATACGGCGTTTTCGGGGCACCACACCTTGATGTCATAGGTGCCGGCCAGCTGGGAACCGGAGCTCGTGGAGCCCTGGGGAGCCGCAGTGCTGCCCTGAGGGGCGGCGGAGCTGCCCTGGCTGGGGTTCGTCTTGCCGCCGCAGGCGCCGAGAGACAGCACCATCACGAGGGCAAGAAGCAGGGAAATCAATTTGAGAGATTTCTTCATAATTTTCCTCCTCAAAATAATTGCCGGGACATGAAAAGAGATTATGTTCCCGGATTGTGCACTTTATTGAAGTGTAGCTTTGCTTGTATTTTACTAAATCTGCAGGCTGAAATCAAGATGCAGTTTAGAAAAATTTTTCGAATTGGGGGCCTGCCACGTTGAATTATGCCGTTTTTATGCTCCTGCGGCAAAAATATTGAAAATTTCAGAGATTTTATTTGTGATGAGAATCGGCAGCGGGGAAGGATCCCTACTTGAAGAAAAGCACGATCCGTGATAATCTGTAAGAAGACAGATGCCGGTCATGAATGCGGCTGTTGTGTGATTATAAGATTATCGAGACCCGAAGGGGGGATTGTTATGGCATTTAAAGACAGAGGAAAAGGATTCAAAGTCCTGCGGATCATTCTGGTGCTGCTGGTCGGAACAGCGGTGTTTCTGGCCATATTAAAACTGCTGGGCCTTTTGTGAGGCCCGGCAGTTCGGAAGGAAGGCAGGTCGTATTTTAATCCCAGGCGGACGCGATCGCTTCAGCCATGTACTGAAGGGAGCCCATGCGTTCAAAGGCCTGTGCCATCAGCTTCTCGTAATAGGCGGCGTTTTCCTCGTCGCCTGTTTTTTTGAAGGCAGTATAATAGGAACAGGCTTCATAATAGTCGCAGACCGCGTACGGCGCGGCATAATCCGGGTCCGAGCTTTCGTCAAAGCCGAGGGCCCGGTTTTCTTTAACGGCAGAGAGCGCGTCGCTGTAACGGCCTTTCTGCAGGTCGAACAGGATCGATGACGGCCGGGACTGGTAGCCGCCTCTGGTCGGTGTCGTTTTCATCGCGGCGACGATCAGCAGGACGACCAGCAGAACGCTTAAGAGGACTACCAGTACGCCGAACAGGGAAAAGCGGCGCACGCGCTTATTTGCTTTCATGGTTTTCATGATATCCCTCCTCCAGCATGATGGTCAGACGGGCGGCAGAGGTCTCGGGGATCTTTGCGATCTCTTCCGGCGTCAGCCCGAAGTAGGCCTGCAGCAACAGGCTCATCTTTTCCGTTACCGCCGTCATATACGTGATCTTATCTTCGGTAAAATAACTGTCTTTGTCGTAGGAGCGGCGCTCCGTATCTTCCAGCATATACGCCGCGTACTTTGCCAGATCTTCGCAGCATTCCTCCACCGTCCGGTAGCGGACAGAATCATCTTCTGTGATGAGGCGCCCCAGATACTCATAAAAAAAGCTGTAGTGGGAGGAGATCGAAAAGACCTTGCTGTATTCCTCCATTGCTTTCGTATAGGTCAGCCGGTTCACGGAGGCATACTCGTACAGTTCGAGAGGATCCTCCGCAGCCATGTACGCCTGGATCGTTTCGGCATACTCGCTCCGGTGACGGTTTAAGGCAAGCTCCCGGCGGGCGCTCTCGATATCATAACTTGCCAGACACAACACGAGCGCGGCGGCGCAGAGAGCAGTCAGTACGGCGATCACGGTGATATGCACCGCCTTTTTGCTGATGCGGGAGGCGTTCTCCAGGACTTCTTCCTTGGTGCTCTGATAGTCCTCGCGGTACGCTTCCATGTCGGCGCGGTGCTGTTTGTAGAAGGGATTCTCCCGGCCGCAGTGAGGACAGAAGGCATCCTCGATCTGCAGGTTCATTCCGCAGTGTTCACACTTCATGTTCTGCTCCTGTCAGTTAAAGGTCTTGTAGTATTCTTTTGCGAGCTTCTCGCAGCTTTCATAGCGCAGCACGTCGTGTTCGCTGAAAAGGTGCTCCCGGAAGGCTTCCATCTGCGCATCGGTGAAATGAAAATGCTCATGGATCAGCTGCAGGGCTTCCTCTCGGTACTTCTCAAGGCGCGCAAGCTCTTCTTCATCCGGAAAATCGGAAGGCTGCTGCGAGGCATAGATCCGGTAGTAAAACTGAAAACTGCTGTAGATCATGCCTGCCGCGGTTTTGGCGGAAACGCTGCCACCCTTAAGCTGCTCCATGTCGGCCTGGACCTGCCGGTAGCGGGTATGCCAGGAAATGAATTCATAGTGAGACCAGTCCCAGATCCGGTGCTTTTCCCCGGCAGGGTACATGGTATCGGCAAGCTCATCAAAGCGGCCTAGGGCATAGAGCGCGTCCCACTCCGGAAAGACTTCCCGCTGCCAGGCCAGTTCCTGCTCGGTCAGTTCGTAGTCGCTGTGGCTTTCGCGGTTTTCCATATACCAGATCGCGCCAAAGAGCAGCAGGATCACGGCGGCGGCAATAAGAATGACCTTGAGCGTGCGCTTTGCGCCTTTTTTTGCCTGCGCGTGCATTTCCTCGCCGGCAAGTTCATCCACCTGGTCAAGCGCGAGTCTGGTCTCTTCCAAATCACGCATGTATTTCTCCTCGGCCCCGGCAGGATTGAGATGGTCACAGTAGGGGCAGCGGGGTTCGTGAACGTTAAACTGTGCGCCGCAGTTGGGACAGATGATCAGTTTTGTGTTTGGATCCGGACTCAAAACGACCCTCCTTGGGATTGGCAAAGGACAGCAGAGAAAGATCTGCTGTCCTTTTACGGTGCCGGCGATGAGATCGGCGGCCTGCTTACTTCGTTAATTTCTTTCTGGCGATGACTTCCTTGGCCACGCTTACGATGTGCTCCGCGGTCAGGCCGAAGCGCTCAGACAGGTAGCTCTGAGGACCCACTTCGCCGAACTCGTCTTCCACGGCGACGCAGCCGGCGGGGACAGGCGCTTCTTCCAGCAGGACCTGGGAGATGGCGGAATACAGGCCGCCGAAGCGGTTGTGGTTTTCCGCGGCCACCACGGCGCCGCACTTCTTTGCCCAGGCCGCGACAGCTTCGCGGTCGATGGGCTTGACGGTGAAGCAGTCCACCACGGCGGCATCGATGCCGTCGCCTGCCAGGGTCCTGGCCGCCTTCATGGCTTCATGGATCATGAGGCCGCAGGCAAAGATGACCACATCGGAGCCTTCCTTTAAGGTGATGGCCTTGCCGATGGGCAGCTCGGAGCCTTCTTCATAGACCTTCGCGTAATCCTTGCGGCTGAAGCGGATGTATTTCACGCCGGGACGGTCCGGGCACTGCCGAAGCACGCTTTCCAGACAGGTCGGGTCGGAAACATCGATCACGGTCGCCCCGGGCAGGGCGCTGTAGAGGGCCATGTCCTCAAAGGGCATGTGCGTGCCGCCGTTCATGGCGGCGGAAACACCGGCGTCCGAGCCGAGGATGGTGAGATCGTTTTTCGCATAGCCGCCGGACAGGAAGGCCTGATCGAAGCAGCGGCGGGAGGCGAAGATGCCGAAGCTGTGGCAGATGGGCTTGAAGCCTTCGGCAGCAAGGCCCGCGGCCACGCCGACCATATTGGCTTCCGCGATGCCGCATTCGATGGCACGGTCGGTCTCTTTGGCCAGCTTCAGCGTGCCGATGCAGCTCATCAGGTCCGCGTCCAGATAGACGACCTTCGGATCCTTCTCCAGAAGCTCCGGAATGACCTTGCCGGTCACGCTCTTGCCCTGGCGCTTGTCCATTTCTCCGTTATATACCACTTTGTACATGACTTAGCCCTCCAGTTCTGCAAGCTGCGCCTTCAGCTCGGCGGTCCACTTTTCGAAGTCCGCGTCGCCTACGGGGATGCTGTGGTTCATCATGATGTTTTCGACGTCCGGGATGCCGGCGCCCTTCACGGTATCCATCACGATGGCGTAGGGCTTGTCGCCGCCCTTGCGGGTGCGCTCGATCGCTGCCGCCAGGGCGTCCACATCGTTTCCGTTTACCGTAACGGTATCGAAACCGAAGGCCTTGAATTTTTCTTCAAAGCTGGCCATGGGCATGCAGTCGGCAAGATAGCCGTCCAGCTGCTTCTTGTTCCAGTCCAGAAGAACGACCAGATTGGATAGCTTTTTCGCGGCCGCGAAGGCGAAGGCTTCCCAGCACTGTCCTTCGTTGGACTCGCCGTCGCCCACGATGCAGAACACGCGGCAGTCAGACTTTTTCAGCTTCTCGCCGTAGGCCATGCCGGCGGCAAGCGAGGTGCCCTGTCCAAGGGAACCGGTGGTCATATCGATGCCGGGGGTCTTGTTGCGGTCGGTGTGGCTGGGCAGGCGGGTGCCGGGCTTGTTCATGGTCTTCAGCTCTTCGTAGGGGAAGAAGCCCTCTACGGCAAGCGTCGCGTAGACAGCCGGGCCGCAGTGTCCCTTGGAGGTGACCAGCTTGTCGCGGCCTTCCCAGGCGGGGTTCTTCGGATCGTAGCGCATTTCACGGCCGTACAGCACGGCCAGGACGTCGGCGATGCTGAGCGAGCCGCCGATGTGGCCGGAACCTACGGAATGAATGGCTTCCAGGATGCCCAGGCGGATCTTCGTGGCCAGGGCCTTGACCTGTTTGCTTTCTTGTGCTTCCATTTGTTTTCTCCTTGCTCCTGCCTTCCGCAGGAGGATGATACTGCTCTTTTTGCAGGGACACGGCGCAGCAGTCAGCCGCTGCAAAAAAAGGATGTGCCCGCGGCAATTGTTTTCCACACTATTGTACACGATAATCGGAAAAATGGAAACAGAAAAATGAGCGATTTGAGAAGAGATGCGTCGTACTGAGACAGGGGCGCCTTGCTGGAGGGCATTGCCGATGACTGTCTGAGCGATGCACCCGGCGGAAAACGGTTGTCAAATCCTTTGCTCCGCGATAAAATGAGAGCGCAGATGCTTCGTGAGCTTTGGAGGA
>CADCPP010000184.1 GCA_902803355.1 uncultured Lachnospiraceae bacterium
AATACTTCTCGTCTGGGGCATTAGCGCAGCTGGGAGCGCGCCACACTGGCAGTGTGGAGGTCAGGGGTTCGAATCCCCTATGCTCCATGATCGCCGTCCGTGGGACGGCTTTTTTTATGGGATTCTCACCCCTCCGGGGTTTCCCTGAAGGGACTAGCAGCCCTGCGGGCTGCGTCGCGAATCCCCTATGCTCCACTCTTTTTTTGTCTTTTTTGCGCCTTCTGGCAAATCTTCGGCGAATCATCTGCCAAAGCACGCCGCAAGCGCACTCTTACAGTTTCTCTTCCTTCACGCTGTAAATACTCACTTCGCCGGTCGCGACAAGCACCGATTCCTGATGGAAAAAGGTGCAGAGGTCTTTCGCGATCTCCCCGATCAGCCGCTCTTCCACACCGATCAGCGTCAGGACCAGGGTGTTTTCCTGTGTGTACTCCCCGTTTTCATGAAGATACCCGCCCTCGATCAGGTTGAAAGAGAAGGGGACCTTGTAGCTCCTGCAGACATATTTCAGGATGGAGATATAAAGCGAAGTTTCGTGTTTCTGCGTCTTGGTCGTCTGATCATTCAGTCCGATATAGATCTCTGTTTTGTTCATACCGTATTCTCCGTTTTCGCTTAGCCCGGCTGTTTCAGCACCTTCTTCCCGGCTGCGGAAAGGTTTTGGCGCCTTCTTCCCGATCATAGCACAAAAATCTTCCGTCAGAAAGCGTTGTCTGATCCCTGCACCTGCATTTTACGCTTTGAGAAATGCTTCCGGGATGCTATAATCCCCCTTAGATCATTGCGCCTCGAAAGGAGTTCCTATGTTCCCCTGCTACAATATGGCTACCACGATGAACAGTTCTCTCTTTGAAAACGATATCCTGCTTGCCGCCAAAGCCGGTTTTCAGCACATCGAGCTTAGAAAAGAAAAGCTTCTGGACTATCTGCGGCGCGGCCACAGCCTGTCTGAACTTAAAGAACTGCTGGAGGAGAATCAGATCCGGCCGGTCTGCATCAATGCGCTCGCGGATATCAGCTTCCATAAGGGACAAGCCCGCGAGACGGTAGAGGAGCTCTGCCACTTCCTCTGCTACGCGGGGCAGTTTGTGGGCTGCCGCGATCTGGAGGTGATCGCCGCCTTCGGCGCGCCTACTGATGAGAGGGAAGCCGTGACGGCGGAGACAGCCGGCATTCTTTCCAGACTTGGTCCCATCGCCGCGGACTACGGAATGCGCCTTGCTCTGGAATACATGGGTGTTCCGAAATGCAGCGTGCGGACCTTTGATCACGCGCTGGAGATCGTTGATCGGGTGGATCTGCCAAACGTTGGCCTGCTAGTCGATACCTGGCACCATTTCGCGGGCGGTTCGACGCCTGAGGAACTGCTGCAGGCAGGTGCGGAGAAGATCTTTATCGTTCATGTGGGCGATGCGCCGGATAAGGCGCCCCTCACAATGCGCCGCAACGAATGCATCTGGCCGGGAGACGGCGCCGTGCCCATCACCGCGCTTCTGCGGAACCTGAAGACCGCCGGCTATGACCACGTGGTCTCGGTCGAGGTCTTCGATCCGGATGTACAGGCCATGAAGCCGGAACAATGCATCCCGATGGCGTACCTGAAAACAGTAAACGCCATGAAGGAAGCCGGCGTCTGCTGAACCGGACACAAAACGCCTCCCCTCTTAAAGGGGAGGCGTTTTTCATGTGGCTTATACGTTTTCTTCTTTCACTGCTCCGGACATGATCCGCAGAGCGTGCTTGTGGACTCTGATCTCCGCCAGAGTGCCTTCTCCGCCAAACTCTCCGTCCAGTGCCCACGCGACATCCTCTTCTGAGCTAAAGCGCGCGTACTCGATCTGCCGGAAGGAGATATTCGGATCATCCGTGATCCCGCGCGTGAGAGCGGTCACGATCGCATTCAGTTCGAGAATGTTTTTCGGGGCTTTGATCAGCAGCAGCTCCATTTTGCCGTCATCCAGCTTCACCCCGGCCTTCTGAAAGATGGAAAGCCCGCCGATGGAAACGGAATTGCAGACCGCGCCGAAGATATAATCGCCTTCTTCGTTTCCCTGTTCCGTTTCAATGATCATGTGGCGGCTGTAGCTTAAGCTCTGAAAGAGCTCGCCGGCCGCGTTGATCACGTAAGCCGCATAGCCCAGGATGTTCTTCATCTCCTGTGTTGTCGCATAGCTTACGTCGGCAAAGGCGCCGAAGGCCGCTACATAATTAAAATAGCGCTCGTTCATGCTGCCGATATCGTAGGGGAACGGCCTTCCGCAGAACGCTGTTTCCACGGCCTTTTTTTTATCCGAGGGGATCCGGAGGCCCTTCGCGAAGTCATTCGCGCTACCGGCCGGCAGATAGGCAAGGCAGGGGCGCACTTTCAGCCGCATGACGGCGTTCATCACGTGGTGGAGCGTGCCATCTCCGCCGCTGCAGAGGACCAGATCGGCCTTACCATCATAGTCCGCCACTAACGATTCGCTCGTCAGCTCCGTATCGGGGACGATGGGATAAATGACCGGCTCGTAGCCGTTTTCCGCCGCCTTTCTGGCGATCATCATGGCCTGCTGGCCGGCTGTGCCGGTCCCCGCCGTTTCGTTGATCAGGATCAAAGCCCGTTTCCTGCTGCTCAATGCAGATCCCTCCGAATATTGCTCAAGATTCCTGCCGGTGCTTCTATCATACCATATCCTGCGGGAAAAGACAGCAGAAATATATAGGCCGCCTCGCCGGGGAGAGGCTTATCCCAGGACCCCGGCGGTGGCTTCGTCTTCGTACTGACGCGTATACAGCTGCCGATAATACCCGTTCAGCGCCAGCAGCTCTTCGTGCTTCCCCTGCTCCACGATCTTTCCGTCCTTCACCACCAGGATGCAGTCCGCGTTCCGGACCGTGGATAGACGGTGCGCGACCATGATGCAGGTGCGGCCTTTGATGATCTCCTCAAGCGCTGCCTGGATCTTCTGCTCTGTCATGGTATCGACCGAAGACGTCGCCTCATCCAGGACCAGGATCTTCGGATCCGCCAGCACTGCCCGCGCGAAGCTGATCAGCTGCTTCTCGCCGGTGGAAAGGAGGGATCCATCTTCTCCCACATCCGTATCCAGGCCCTTTTCCAGGCCGGCCACCACCTCATCCGCGGAGACGGTCTTTAACGCTCTCGCGATCTCTTCTTCCGTGGCGGCAGGATTTCCGTAAAGCAGGTTTTCCCGCACCGTCCCGGAGAAGAGGTGAGGCGTCTGCAGCACGTAGCCGAGGGCGCTGTGCAGCCAGAGCTGGCTGCGCTCCCTGGCATCGCGGCCGTCGATCAGCACCTTCCCGGAAGTCGGTTCATAGAAGCGGCAGATCAGGTTCACCAGCGTGGATTTGCCCGCGCCGGTCTCTCCTACCACGGCAATATTGCTGCCGAAGGGGATCTTCAGGTTAAAGTGTTCCAGCACCGTTTCCTCGCCGTCCGGATAGCGGAAGGTCACATCCTTAAATTCGATATCGCCGCGGATCTCCTCCCAGTTCTCCTTTTTGGGCTCGAAGGCGTCACCGTAAAGACGGATCACCTCGTCGCTGTCCGTCACATCGGACTTCGTCTCCAGCAGCTTGGTGAGCCGCTCGATATTCACCTGCGTGGTGATGAAATCCGAGATGCAGTCGATGATCCAGCGGACAGGCTCCATCATGCCGGTGGCATAGCTCATGAAGAGGGAGAAGGTCCCTACGTCTTCCGCCGCCAGCATGCCGCCCTTCCAGAGCACGATCGCAAGCGCCAGCGAAGACGCAAAGCCGATCGTAGAAGCAAACAGGCCGCGGAATCTGGCTGCTTTCACGGCCGTGCGGCGCATATTCGCCGTTTCATCGGTAAAGTCCCTGCCGATCCGCTCTTCCACGGCCAGCGTCTTGATGGTCCGCGCGCCGGTGATGCCCTCGTTGAAATTCCCGGTGATGCGGGAGTTGATCTCCCTCACCTGCCGGTTCAGACTGATGAGCCGCGACTGGAAAATACTGAACAGGATCACGATCAGCGGGATCACCGTAAGCACCAGCAGCGCAAGGCGCGCGTTCACCGCCAGCATGACCGCCACCGCCCCGGCAAAGTAGGCCATCTGCCAGCTGCCCTCCACGAGCGACCAGGAAAACAGGATCCCGATGCGGGAAGTGTCGCTCATCACCCGGGAATGAATGTAGCCCACGCTGTTCTGATTGTAGTAGGAAAAGGACAGCGTCTGCAGATGCGTAAAGGCCAGCCGCCTTAGATCGCGGTTGACGGAGGATTCCATCTTCTGCGCCAGGTAGCCGTTGATATAGTTTCCCACTGCCGTCACCAGGATGGACAGCACATAGATCAGGATGAACCAGGGCAGGGTATCCAGCGTGCGTCCCGCCACAAAGTGATTCAGGGCATAGCGCTGGTAGAGCGGAATGATCACATCGATCACACTGGCGAGAAAGCCCGTTCCGATCATGACCAGGATCTCTTTCCGGTAGCCGCGGATGTACGGCAGGATCTTCGGAATGCCGAAGAAGGGCAGCGATGTCTTGTCTTTTTTTGTGTTATCCGGCATAGCGTCCTCCTTCCTGCGCGTGCTGTCCCGTCTGGATCTCATAGATCTGCTGATAGATGCCGCCTGCGCTCTTCAGTTCGTCCGGGGTGCCGCGTTCCGCGACCCGCCCCTTTTCCAGTACCAGGACCTCATCTGCCTGCGAGAGCGTGGTGATGCGGTGCGAGATCAGGATCACCGTGGCCCCGGCAAAGTGGGACCTTAAGGCGGCGCGGATCTTCGCGTCCGTCTCCGTATCCACGGCGGAGAGGGAATCGTCAAAGATCATGATGGGGGCATGCTGCGCCAGCGTCCGCGCGATGGCCGCCCGCTGCTTCTGGCCGCCGGACAGCGTCACGCCGCGCTCGCCCACGAAGGTATCGTAGCCTTTCGCAAAATCCATCACGGTCTCATCCAGGCAGGCAGAGCGGGAGACCTCGCGGACTTCCTCAAGGCTCATCTCAGGCCGCATGATCGCGATATTCTCCTTTAACGTGCGGGAAAAGAGGAAGGGCTCCTGCAGGACCATACCGATGTTGCGGCGCAGGTATGCGGTGTCGATATCCTTCACGTCCACGCCGCCGATGCTGATGCGGCCGCCGCCCTCCGGCAGCAGATAAAGCTTGCTTAAGAGGGCCATCATGGTGGATTTGCCGCTGCCGGTCCCGCCGAGGATCCCCAGCGTTTTTCCCGCCGGCAGGCGGAAGCTGATCCCGTGCAGCATCTCCGGACTGTCCTCATAGGCAAAGCTCACCTGATCAAAAACGATATCGCCGTCCATGGGCGGGGTAAGGCTCTTTTCAGAGGGTCTTTCCTCCTCCGCGGACATGATATAGGCGATGCGGTCCAGTGAGACGCCGGCCTTGCTCATCTCGGCAAGCATGCGGCCGAGCATACGGACCGGCCAGACCAGCATCCCGTTGTAGGTGATGAAGGCGACATACTCGCCGGCCAGCATCTGCTCATTGATGCAGCGGACGGCGCCGAAGATCACCACCAGCATGACCTGCAGGCTGGCCAGAACGTCCGCGCTGCACCAGTAGCGGGCCATGACGCGGGCAAGCTTGAACCAGAGGTTCGTATAGGCCTCGTTCTGCGCGTCAAAACGGTCCTTCTCCCGGCGCTCTCTGCCGAAGGCGCGCACCACCCGCACGCCGGTGAGGTTTTCCTGCACCATGGCGGAAAGCACGCCCTCGGCCTCGTCTGCCTCTTCAAATCCCTTTTCGATCTGCCGCGAGAAAATGAAGGAATAGATCAGGATCAGCGGCATGGGGATCAGAGCGATCAGGCTGAGCGTCACATCCATCCGCAGCATAAAGATGATGGACAGGATCAGCAGGATCACGATACGGAAGACCTGCGTGAGCTGCTCGGAGACAAAGTTCTTCAGGGTGTCGATATCCGAGGTGCAGCGCTGGATGATGTCGCCCGTACGGTTTTTGCCGTGCCAGGAAAAAGGCAGGCGCTCGATATGCGTAAACAGGGTATCACGCATGGTCTTGACGAGCGTCTCGGAAGCCTTGGTATCCGAGACCCGGAAGAGATACTGCGCGGCGGCCTTGACCGCGGCCACGATCACGATCGCAAGGGCCATGATCCACAGGTGCTCCGCAAGATAGCGGAAGCCGCCCGCCTTTTCCACGAGCCGAAGGGCAAGCGGTGACTGTGTCGGCGCGGCGCCGCCCAGCACATTGTCGATAGCCATGCGGATGATCTGGGGGTTGATCATATCGGCCAGAGCACTGATGATCGCAGACAGGATAGCCGCGGCAAAAAGGAGCCTGCTTCCCTTCAGGAAGCGCCCCAGCAGCCGGATATTCTGTTTGGTGTTTTTCTTTTTCTTCTCTTTCTTTTCCATAGTTTTTCACACAAAAAAAGCGTCGCCCTCATGAGGCACGCCCATCACAAAAAAAGTACAGGAAGCCATACAGGGTCACAATCACAGACAGCGGTTCCGGTCAGCCAAAACCTCCGTCTGTGCCGTATTCAGTTCAGCGGGAAAGCTCCTCCCCAAGGGTTCTGATGATCATTGATACAGCCTCCTTTCCTTAATATTCAATCATCAGTGACAGGCTAACACAATTCTCCATGCGTGTCAAGCCTTTCCTGAACCTGCCGCGGGTCCCGCCCCTGCCGGGACAGGAATTCCGGCAACGAAAGCATTTTCTTGACATTGCCGGAAAGCGTGCTATAGTTAAACCATCTTAATCGAAAGAGGAAATCACCTTGAACGCTATCAGTGAACTTCTGAAAAACTATCAGATCCCGAAGGTCGCGAAGGTCCGCGAGACCTTTAACAATGACGTCCTGGAGGACGTTGTCGGCACGCTGAAAAAGGGCCTTGAAGAAAAATGCGCTCCTATCGCCCCCGGTGCCCGCATTGCCATCACCTGCGGCAGCCGCGGCATCGATCAGTACGCCACGATCATCAGGACCGTTGCCGACTTTGTGAAGGAAAAGGGCGGCCAGCCCATCCTGATCCCCGCCATGGGCAGTCACGGCGGCGCCACCGCCGAAGGGCAGAAGGAAGTTCTCCGCCGCTACGGCATTACCGAGGAAGCCATCGGCGCGCCTATCCTGGCCAGCATGGAAGTCAACCAGATCGGCACCACGCCCCGCGGTCTTCCGGTCTACATTGACAAAAACGCCTGCGAATGCGACGGCATTATTCTGGTCAACCGCGTGAAGCTTCACACCTCCTTCCGAGGCAAATACGAAAGCGGCCTGCTGAAGATGATGGCCATCGGTCTGGCCAAGCAGAAGGGCGCGGAAATGACGCACTTCCTGCGTTTTGAAAACATGGCCTCCAATATCGAAATGGTCGGTACCGTGGGCCTGCAGAACCTGAATATCCTCTGCGGCGTTTCCACCATCGAAAACGGCTACAATCATCTGGCCGAGCTGCACGTTTCCCGCAAGGATGAGATCCTGGATACCGAGCCCGGCTATCTGATCTCCTCCCGCGAACGCATGCCCCGCATCGCCCTGGATGAGATCGACGTGCTCATCGTGAACGAGATCGGCAAAGAGATCAGCGGCACCGGCATGGATACCAATATCATCGGACGCTATCACACGAACGCGGCCTCCGGCGGCCCCAACACCATCAAGCTCGGCGTGCTGAACCTGACCGAAAAATCCGAAGGCAACGGCAACGGCATGGGCCTTGCGGACTTCATGCCGCAGCATATGTTCGACCAGGTGGATCTGCAGGTCTCCTACATGAACACCATCACCTCCACCGAACCGAACTCCACCCGTATCCCCATGATCCTGGCCAACGACAAGGAAGTCTTCCAGGCCGGCGTGAAGCTTTGCGGGCAGATCAACAACGACGATATCCGCCTGGTCATCATCCGCTCCACCAAGTATCTGGACGAAGTCTATATGTCCGAAGCAGCCGTGAAGGCCGCGGTGAAGCCGGTCGAGGTGATCGGACCGTACGAAGATGTTCCGTTTGATGAAAACGGCAACCTGACGCTGTTTGCCTAAGGCACAGCAGGGCAGGTTCTTCTCTCCGCCCGCAACGGGCAGAATCATTCTGGAAGCAGCTCCGCTGTAAGAAGGCGGAGCTGCTTTCACTGACAGGTAGGTTTTTATGTCTGATGTTTTATCCGGAAAGATAGGCGATCCCGGCCTTTTAAGCGAAGTCCTCGGCGCCTATTCCTTTCCCGGCAGTGTGATCTCCGCGGAGCCGTACGGCGAAGGCCATATCAATGACACCTTTCTGATCCGGGTGCAGAGCCCTGAAGGAAAGCATCCCCGCTATATGCTCCAGCGCATCTCCCGCGAAGCCTTTCCGCACCCGGAAGAGCTCATGGCGAATTTTGTCGCCGTCACCTCCTTTCTGCGCCGCAAGATCATGGCACAGGGCGGTGACCCCGAGCGGGAGACCTTGAGCCTGATCCGGACGAGGGGCGGAGCGGATTTTTATACCGACAGCCATGATCAGGTCTGGCGACTGGTCCCCTTTGTAGAAGGAACCGTCTGCCTGCAGGAAGCAACTCCGGAGCTGTTTGAGGCTTCTGCCCGCGCGTTCGGGCACTTCCAGCAGCTGCTGACGGACTATCCGGCGGATACGCTCTATGAGACCATTCCCCATTTCCATGATACCGAAGACCGGCTGGAAAAATTCAGGGCTGCGCTGCGGGGAGACGCCGCCGGCCGGGCCGCCGGCATTCCGGACGAGATCCGCTTCGTAAAAGAGCGGGAAGCGGACTGCTCCGTTGCCATGGACGCCCTGAGGCGCGGCATCCTTCCTCTTCGCGTCACGCACAACGACACCAAGCTGAACAACATTCTCTTTGATATAAAAAGCGGTGAAGGCATCTGCGTGATCGATCTGGACACAACCATGCCCGGGCTGTCGATCTTCGATTTCGGGGATTCCATCCGTTTCGGCGCCAACCACTGCCGTGAGGACGAAAAGGATCTCTCCAAGGTCAATTTCGATCCGGCCCTCTATGAGCGCTACACACGCGGCTTTCTGCAGGGAACAGGCGGCTGCCTGACCCAGGCGGAACTCGACTACCTGCCCTGGGGCGCAAGGATCATCACGCTGGAGCTCGGCATTCGCTTTCTGACGGACTATCTGAACGGTGACCGCTACTTCCGGACCGCTTATCCGGAGCACAACCTCGTTCGCTGCCGCACGCAGTTCAAGCTGGTGCGGGATATGGAAGATCACTTCGCCGAGATGCAGGCGATCGTGCAAAAATATGCCGGGACGCACTGAAGCGCCCCGGCATATTTTTTCCTCTGTACTGATTATCTTTTCTCTTCTTTGATCCGCACGCGAAGGTCTTTAAAGAACTCCTGCAAAATGGCACTGCATTCCTCCTGCAGCACACCGGTGGTGATCTCCACCTGGTGGTTGAACTCCGGCATTTGCAGCAGGTTCAGGATGGAGCCCGCGCAGCCCGCCTTCGGGTTCATGGTCCCGATGACCACGCGGTCGATGCGGGACTGGACGAGCGCCCCCGCGCACATCTGGCAGGGCTCAAGGGTCACGTACATGGTGCAGCCTTCCAGCCGCCAGTCGCCGAGCTTCCGGCTGGCCTTGTCGATCGCGCTGATCTCGGCGTGTGCAAGCGTGGAATGCTTGTGCAGGCGTTCGTTAAAAGCCCGCGCGATGACTTTGCCGCTGCTCACGATCACGCAGCCGATCGGGATCTCGCCGAGTGCTGCCGCCCGCCTTGCCTGGTGCAGGGCTTTTTTCATATATTTTTCATCTTCGTTCATCGCATCCTGCCTCTTCTTATGTCTGCCGCAGCCATTATCTTTATTGATTATAACACAGTGTCCTGCCTGCGGCAAGCAGTCCTGAAGCTTCAAAAAGTTCAATTTTAACCCCAAAAACGGCTCCGTGCCGCTTTCTTTTTGAACTGATCTGTGCTATTCTTAAGATAGAAAACCGTTCGTGAGAATACTTTTGTCAATATCAAGGAGGATCGATCATGATTATTGGCTGCCCCACCGAGATCAAGGCCCAGGAGGGCCGTGTCGGCGTTACCCCTGCGATGGTCTATGCCTTTAAGAAGGCCGGCCACCGCGTACTGATCCAGAAAGGTGCAGGTCTTGGAAGCGGCTTTGCCGACGAGGAATATGCCGCGAACGGAGCCGAACTTCTGGATACCGCAAAGGAAGTTTTCGATGCTTCCGATATGATCATCAAGGTCAAGGAACCCCTGCCGGCCGAATACGACCTGTTTCATGAAGGACAGATCCTGTTCACCTACCTGCATCTGGCTCCGGATCCCGAGCAGACCGAAGCCCTGCTCCGTAAGAAGGTCATCGGCATTGCCTATGAGACCGTGCAGCTTTCAAACGGCGCGCTGCCGCTTCTTTCCTGCATGAGCGAGATCGCCGGCCGCATGGCCGTGCAGGTGGGCGCGCATCTTCTCGAAACGCCTGTGAGCGGCGGGAGAGGCATTCTGCTTTCCGGCGTTTCCGGTGTGGAAAAGGGCCACGTGGTCATCATCGGCGGCGGCACTGTCGGGACCAGTGCCGTGAAGATCGCCATCGGCATGGGCGCGAACGTGACCGTCATCGACATGAATGCCCAGCGTCTGGCCTATCTGGACGATGTCTTCGGCAGCCGCATCCAGACTCTGATGAGCAATCCCTTCAACATCGCGAAGGCCGTGGAGAGCGCGGATGTGGTCATCGGCTGCGTGCTCGTGCCCGGACGCCGCACGCCTGTTCTCGTGACCAATGAGATGGTCTCCCACATGAAGCGCGGGAGCGTCCTTATTGACGTTGCCATCGACCAGGGCGGCTCCATCGAGGCCATCGACCGCATCACCACGCACGCAGACCCCTTCTATACCAAAGAAGACGGCATCATCCGCTACTCGGTCGCGAACATGCCCGGCGCCGTGCCCAGGACCTCCACGCTGGCCCTCACCAACGTCACGCTGCCGTACGCGCTTAAGATCGCAAATCTCGGCGCGGAAGGCGCCTGCAAGGCCGATCCTGCCATTATGAAAGGCCTGAACGTCTACAAGGGCCTGCTGACCTACAAGGGCGTGGCCGACGCGCAGAACCTGCCGTATACCCCGGCTGAGGAAGCGATCGGATAAAAGCGCAGAGGAAACAGGAAAACTCTACGCCTACCCCTGCGGGTGTCCGGCTCAGGATGACAAAGGAGCTTCCGTAAGCGCAAAAAGAGCGATCCCTTAACGGGACCGCTCTTTTTGCGTAAGCAGGGCTTATTGCCCGCTCAGGTATTCGTCAATGGCCTTCGCGGCAACCTTGCCGGCGCCCATGGCGGAAATGACGGTGGCCGCACCGGTCACGGCGTCTCCGCCGGCGTAGATGCCCTTGCGGGAGGTCAGTCCGTCTTCATTCACCACGAAGCCGCCGTGGCTGTTCACTTCAAGGCCCTCGGTAGTGCCCTTGATCAGCGGGTTCGGGGAGGTGCCGATGGCGATGATCACGGTATCGGCTTCCATCTCGTAGATCGCTCCGGGGATCGGGACAGGGCGTCTTCTGCCCTTCGCATCCGGTTCGCCCAGCTCCATCTTCTGGATGCGGGCGCCGCACACAAAG
>CADCPP010000185.1 GCA_902803355.1 uncultured Lachnospiraceae bacterium
GAAGCTGACCAGCACGGACTACGTCGTGAAGTACGGCGACGAGGTGATCACGGCAAATGCAAACGGCACCTTCACGCTGCCTACCGGCGACACCATCACCATCAACGATACCTCGAACGTGGTCAATGTTTACGACACGGCGGAAGGCAACAATACCTTCGTGTACGAACTGGAGAACGGAGAGCAGTTTACTTCCATCAACCCCAGCTTCGGAACCCTGACCATTACCAAGCGCTCGCTCACCTTGACCTCTGCGACCGAAAGCAAGGAGTATGACGGAACGCCTCTGACGAATCACACCGTCACCATCAGCGGCGACGGCCTGATCGCGGGCGACACCATCACCTTCGACGTCACCGGCAGCCAGCTCTATGTTGGCTCCAGCGACAACCAGTTCACCTACAAGATCAGCAAGGCATCTGCCTCCACCAATTTCGTCAGGAGGATGCTGCGCATGGTGACGAGCGGCCTGATGGCTGAAGGCGGCGAAAAAGCGGAACCGACCCCGGCTGACAACTACGAAATCAAGGTAGTCTACGGCAAGCTGACGGTCACTGACGACGTCCCCACGGAAGACATCATCGTGAAGACGCATGAGGAAAAGGAATACAAGGTCGGCGAAACGATCGAGTTCACCATTTCCGTCACGAACATTTACGATAAGACCGTGACCATCATCGTTGAGGAACAGGATGGCGTGACCATTACTTCCGAGTCCGAGTTCACCGAGGTTGCCCCTGGCGAGACCATTACGGCGACTGCGGAATACGTCGTGACAGAGGAAGACGTGGTGGCCGGCTCGTTCAAGAACACCGCGACCGCAAGGTTCGTGTTCCCGGACGAAGAAGACAAGGAATTCCCCGGTGAAGACGAAGTCACCGATCTTGAAGATCCGAAGCCTGAGCTGACGATCACCAAGGAAGTGACCAATGCTCCTGCCGAGGGTAGCAAGTTCAAAGAAGGCGAAACGATCGAATACAAGATCACGGTCAAGAATACCGGCAACCTGACTGCTTATGAGATCACGGTGACCGATGAACTGACCGGCGATGAGTGGACGATCGAGGAGCTGGCTCCCGGCGCCGAGAAGGTCTTCAAAGCGACCTACAAGGTCACGCCTGAAGATGCTGTTGCCGGCTCGGTAGTGAACACCGCGACGGCGAAGGGCAAAACGAAGGGTGATGAACCCATCGTAACGCCTGGCACAGTGGAAACACCGATCGAACAGCCTAAGCTGCCGAAGACCGGTGATGACACCGGCCTGTATCGGTGGATCGCCACCATGGCGATGTCCGCGGCAGCGCTTGGATTCGTCCTCATCAAGAGAAAACGCGAAGAGGAAGAAGCCGAGTAAGGCCGGAGCCAAAACACTAAACGGAAAGAGCGCGGAGCCCCCCCGCGCTCTTTTCCTTTATGGTGAAGGCGCCCGGATGATACCGCATTTCCTGCGAATATTTGTGGCGGGGCGAACACAAACATGCTATAATACTGAGCAATCACCGGAACGCAAGGCTTCCCGCCTGCGATCCCCTGCGGAGGAAGCTATGGACCCCATACGCATTGTAGAAGTAAAGGAAGCCGTGCTGGCGGACAATGACGCCGCCGCGCGAAGCAATAAGGAACGCATGAAGGCGCAGAACACCGTGCTCATCAATCTGATGGGCTCGCCCGGCGCGGGCAAGACATCCACCCTGCTGCAGCTCATTGCGCGGATGAAAGATACGCTGCGCATCGGCGTGATGGAGGCGGATGTGGACTCGGATGTGGATGCGCAGACGATCGGCGATGCCGGCGTGCGCGTGATCCAGCTGCATACCGCGGGGCTCTGCCACATGGACGCGGATATGACACGCCGCGGGCTGGAGGCCATGGGCACGAAGGATCTGGACGTGATCTTCCTGGAAAACATCGGCAATCTGGTCTGCCCTGCGGAATTTGAGGTGGGCGCGGACCTGCGCATGATGATCCTCTCTGTTCCGGAAGGCGATGACAAACCGCTCAAGTACCCGCTCATGTTTACGGTGAGCGACGTGATGATCGTGAACAAGATCGATACCGCGCCTATCTTTGATTTTGACCTTGCGGCGGCCTGCGAGCGCGCCTGCGCGCTGAACCCGCGCCTTGCCGTTTTCCCGGTGAGCGCAAGGACCGGCGAGGGCTTTGATGAACTTGCGGACTATCTGAAGGCATTCATTCAGGAAAGGAGGGCGCAGGCATGAAGATCATCAATGTAGGGGCGTCCGTGACGGCCTCAAATGACAAAGACGCTGCCCTGCTGCGCGAAGAGATGCGTGCAAGAGGGCAGCTGATGATCAACCTCATGAGCTCGCCCGGCTCCGGGAAGACCACCCTCTTATCCCGCCTGATCCGTGACTTATCTGAGGTGAAGATCGCGGTCATGGAAGCCGATATCGAATCGGCCGTGGACGCGGAGCGCATTGAGGCGCTGGGGGCAAAGGCCATCCAGGTGCATACGGACGGCATGTGCCACATGGACGCCGGCATGACCCGCGCCGCTGTGGAAGCGCTGGATGATGACGCGGCGCAGCTGATCTTTCTGGAAAACGTGGGGAACCTGATCTGCCCGGCGGAATACGATACCGGGGCCGGTCTCAACATGATGATCCTCTCTGTCCCGGAGGGGGACGATAAGCCGCTCAAATATCCGCTGATGTTTGAGCAGAGCGATGCGCTGGTGATCTCCAAGACCGACGCCCTGCCGTATTTTGCCTTCGATCTGGAAAAGTGCGCGGAGCGGGCAAGGAAGCTGAACCCGCAGATCCGCGTGTTCCCCGTGAGCGCGAAGACGGGAGAGGGCATGGAAGATCTGGAAGCGTGGCTTCTGGAGAGGCTTGCGGCGTATTGACAGGCGGAAGTCTGAGCAGGCAGAGTGAGAAAGCGGCCTGACAGGGCAGCCCGGGACTGCGGGCAGAGCCCGCAAAGAGGAGAGAAACTATGCATGAGATGGGCATCGTGCTGCATCTGGCCAAGACGCTGGATGAGACAGCCGAAGAGAATAAACTGACGAAGATCGGCCGGGTAACGCTCCAGGTGGGCGAGGTCTCGGGCATCATGACGGATCTGTTTACGGATGCGTTTGACTATTTCAAGAAAAAGCACCCCATGCTGACGGAGTGCAAACTGGAACTGGAGACGATCCCCGGCGTGACCTGGTGTGACAACTGTCACAAGACGTACGAGACCGTGAAATACGGCAAGACCTGCCCGCACTGCGGCTCCGGCGAGACCTGGCTGCTGCAGGGCAACGAATGCATTATCAAAGAGATCGAGGCAGAGTGAGAAAAGAGACAAGATCAGTTTTTTTAGAAGGGGTAAGGGACGGCATCCCCATTGCGCTGGGATACTTTGCCGTCTCTTTTTCACTTGGCATTGCCGCCCGGAACGTGGGCATCACGGCAGGAGAGGGCATGCTCGCAAGCCTTTTGTGCATGGCATCGGCCGGCCAGTACGCCCTCTTTTCCCTGATCGGGGAGGCGGCCTCGCTCCTTGAGGTGGCCACGGTGACCTTCATCACGAACGCCCGCTATTTCCTCATGAGCGCCGCCTTAAGCCAGAAGATCGACCCCGGAATGAAGCATTACCACCGCTTCCTCTTCGGCGCGGTGGTGACGGATGAGATCTTCGGGATCACGATCGCGCGGCCGGGGTACCTGGACCCGCGCTACAACTACGGCGCCATGGCGGTCACCATGCCCGGCTGGGCTATCGGGACCGGCCTGGGGATCATCATGGGAACGCTCCTTCCCGCCCGCCTTGTGAGCGCGCTCAGCGTGGCGCTGTTTGGGATGTTTATTGCGGTCTTTATTCCGCCGGCAAAGGAAAACAAGGTGGTGCTTGGCTGCGTTGCGGCAGGCTTTGCCCTATCCCTCGCCTTTGAGCTGCTCCCCCTGCTTTCCGCCCTTTCTGCGGGAACGCGGACCATCCTGCTCACCGTGATCATTTCCGCGGCGGCAGCCTTTTTCTTCCCGGTAAAGGAGGCGAAAGACGATGAGTAATCTGGTGTATATTCTGGTCGCCTTCGCGGTGATCTACGCGGTGCGCGTGCTGCCGCTCACCCTGATCCGGAAACCCATAAAGAGCAGATTTCTGCGCTCCTTCCTCTACTATGTGCCTTATGTGACACTGGCGGTGATGACCTTTCCGGCTATCGTGAAGGCGACGGATCAGCCCATCGCGGGCGCAGCGGCCCTCGTGGCCGGCATCCTTGCCGCCTGGCGCGGCTGCAGGCTCATCACGGTGGCC
>CADCPP010000186.1 GCA_902803355.1 uncultured Lachnospiraceae bacterium
CTGCGGGCAAATTCCGCCGCGATTCTGGGGTCATAGAGCATGACCGGAACGATCGGGTGCTCGCCGGGCAGCAGGTCGAAGCCGAGCTTTTCCATCTCCGCGCGGAAGTAGCGGGCGTTTTCGTGCACACGGTCGCGCAGGGCAGTGGACTCTTCCAGAAGGTCGATGGTCCTGATGGTCGCGGCGCAGATGGCCGGAGCCAGAGTGTTCGAGAACAGATACGGGCGGGAGCGCTGCCTCAGCAGGTCCACGATCGGCTGACGCGCCGCGGTATAGCCGCCGGAGGCGCCGCCCATGGCCTTGCCGAAGGTACCCGTGATGATGTCGACACGCCCCATCACGCCGCAGAATTCCGGCGTACCTCTGCCATGCTCGCCCATGAAGCCGACCGCGTGCGAATCGTCCACCATGGTCAGGGCGCCGAACTCATCGGCCAGGTCGCAGATGCCCTTCAGATTCGCGATGTAGCCGTCCATCGAAAAGACGCCGTCGGTCGCAATGATGATCCGTTCACATCCATCCGCCTTTGCGGCTTCCAGCTGGGCGCGCAGGTCGTCAATATTGTTGTTTTTGTATTTGTAGCGTTTTGCTTTCGCCAGGCGCACGCCGTCGATGATCGACGCATGATTCAGCTCGTCGGAAATGATGGCATCGTTCGGGCCGGTCAGGGTCTCGAAAAGGCCGCCGTTTGCGTCAAAGCAGGACGAATACAGGATCGCATCATCGGTGCCGACAAAGCGGGAAATGCGCTTTTCCAGTTCCTTGTGGATCTCCTGCGTGCCGCAGATGAAGCGGACGGAGGAAAGGCCGAAGCCCCACTCGTCGTAGCTTGCCTTTGCGGCGGCGATCAGCTCGGGGTTGTTGGAAAGTCCGAGATAGTTGTTTGCGCACATGTTGACCACATGCGCCTTTTTCGTGGTATCGATCACGTCCCGCTGCGGTGTGGTGATGATGCGCTCCTCGCGCCAGGTGCCCGCCTCGCGGATCGCGTCCAGTTCTTTCAGATAGCTTTCTAATGCAGCTTTCATCATCTCTCCTTTCATTTCGTCCAGTCCAGGATGACCTTGCCGGAATTGCCGCTGTTCATGGCAGCAAAGCCCGCTTCAAACTCGGTATAGGGGAAACGGTGCGTGATGACGGGGGTCAGGTCCAGCCCGCCCTGCACCATATAGCTCATCTGATGCCAGTTGTCCATCTTGCGGCCGTAGATGCCCTGAAGCGTCAGGCCCTTGCCGATGATCTGGTTCATGTCCAGCTCGATCGGTTTATTGCCAAGGCCCAGCAGAGAGATCTTGCCGCCGTTGCGCATAAGGCCGACCATCTGTTTAAAGGCCGCCCCGGATCCGGACATCTCCAGGCCTACGTCAAAGCCTTCCACAAGACCCTGCTCCTTCATGACCGCCTGCAGCTCCTCACGCCCGGTATTGACCGCAGCATCCACGCCCATCTTCCGGGCAAGGCCAAGGCGGTAGTCGTTTAAGTCCGTGATCACGACGCGTCTCGCACCCGCATATTTGCAGATCCCGGCCGCGATGATGCCGATGGGCCCCGCGCCGGTGATCAGCACATCCTCGCCCACGAGGTTCCACATCAGGGCGGTATGCGTGGCGTTGCCGAAGGCATCGAAGAAAGCCACCACATCCTCGGGCAGGCTCTCGTCGATCAGGATCAGGTTCGTCTCGGGGATGCAGACATATTCCGCAAACGCGCCGTCGCGGTCCACGCCCACGCTCTTCGTATTCTTGCACCACTGGATGTTGCCGGAGTGGCAGTTGCGGCAGTGGTGGCAGGTGATGTGTCCTTCGCCGGATACGCGCTGGCCGATCTCCACGCCCTGCACGCCGTCTCCGAGCGCCGCGATCTCGCCCACGTATTCATGGCCGATGGTCATGGGCGGTTTGATATGCTCCGCCGCCCAGGGGTCCCAGTTGTAGATGTGCACGTCTGTGCCGCAGATCGCGGTCTTGTGGACCTTGATCAGCACCTCGCCCGGGCCGGGTACCGGCACCGGGACTCTTCTCAGCTCAAGTCCGACGCCTGCCACCGGTTTCACGATGGCATCCATCATTTTTTCCATAGGGGTTCCTTTCTGTCAGCATGCTGACAAGGTCACTTGCCGCAGCGCATCTTTGCCGCAGCACTTAATTCTTCACCGGCCGCTTTGACCGTCGGAAGGAAATGCACGCCGCTGATCTCATCTGCGCTGATAAATTCCGCGCGGACCATGGCATCCAGCGTCTCTCTTAACGGTTCATAATAGCCGTTGATATTCATCAGGATGACCGGCTTGTCGTCGACCTTCAGGCGGGCCAGGGAGATCACATCCGAGATCTCATCAAGCGTACCGGGGCCGCCGGGCAGCGCCACATAGGCGTCCGCAAGCTCCATCATGGTCCGTTTTCTCTCACCGAGGTTCGGCACCACCATGCAGTTTTTGAGACCGGGGTGCTTCCTCTCGAAGATCTCCGGCATGGTCGTCATGACGCCGATCACCTCGCCGCCCGCTTCCAGCACGGCATCCGCCACCGCGCCCATAAGGCCGTCGGTCGCGCCGCCGTACACGAGCGTGTTTCCGCCTTTGCCGATCCATCTTCCCAGATCCTTTGCGGCCTGCAGAAAGGCGGGATCGTTCCCGCTCTTCGAGCCGCAGTATACAGCGATCTTCATCAAAACTCCTTTCACGGGCTGCCTGATCCGGCGGCCCCTACGAGAATACGTTCGTTGATATCTTGTATTATTATAACACAAAAAACCCGCAGAGCAAGATGTCCGCGGCCAGTGCACAAAATTTTATCTCAGTCCGCAGTTCGCGGACGCATGTCCTTAATATCAAGTGACAAGGGTCTTTTTTATCCCCGCGGTATGAGGACTTTCGGCAGCCTGACTGTCCGGCCGGAGCAGCACGGGATGCGGTATCTGCGCGCCTCCGCTCCGGCAGCCTCGAGAGTCGCAGGAATGCCTGATGCATTCCCGCTCCGCACTCGGCGAAAACCGCGGACAGGGAAACCGCGGTTTTCGTCCGGCTCCGGCGCCATCTCCCGCATGTGCCGCTAACCGGCCGGCCAAATGGCTGCCTTAATGCCCTCACCCCGTGGGGATAAAAAAGACCTCTCCGGCGAGAGGTCTCATGGTCTTCTGTTCTTATTCCTCAGCGATCCGTCTTGCCACATATACGCCGCTTGCGGAGGCGTGGGACAGGGAGTGCGTCACGCCGCTGCCATCGCCGATCACGTAAAGTCCCTTGTGGCAGGTCTCAAGGTTCTCGTCAAGCTCGACCTCCATGTTGTAGAACTTGACCTCCACGCCGTAGAGCAGGGTCTCGTCGTTTGCCGTGCCAGGCGCGATCTTGTCCAGGGCGTAGATCATCTCGATGATCCCGTCGAGGATGCGCTTTGGCATCACAAGAGCCAGGTCGCCGGGCGTGGCCTTGAGCGTCGGTTCGATGAAGCATTCACGGATACGGGCCGGTGTTGAACGGCGCCCCTGCACCAGGTCGCCGAAGCGCTGCACGATCACCCCGCCGCCCAGCATGTTGGAAAGCTTCGCGATATTCTCCGCGTAGGCCGTGGAATCGTTAAACGGTTCCGTAAAATGCTTGGCCACCAGCAGGGCAAAGTTCGTATTCGGCGTATGCAGGGCAGGATCCTCGTAGCTGTGGCCGTTCACGGTCACGATGCCGTTCGTATTCTCATTGACCACCACACCGTGCGGGTTCATACAGAAGGTCCGCACAAGGTCGCCGTACTTTTCAGTCCGGTAGACGATCTTGCTCTCGTAGAGCTCATCGGTCAGCTCGGAGAAGATCTCCGCCGGCAGCTCCACGCGAAGGCCGATGTCCACGCGGTTCGACAGCGTTTTGATCCCGAGATCGCGGCAGACGGATTCCATCCATTTGCTGCCGCTGCGGCCTGCGGAGACCACGCAGCGCGGCGCCTCAAAACACTCGCCCTTTGCCTCCGCGGCAAAGCCGTTTTCCGTTTTCTCCAGGCGCTCAACAGGCGTATGGAAGTAGAAATCGACCTTGTCCTTCAGCTGCTTGTAGAGGTTCCCGAGCACCACGTAGTTCTTATCGGTCCCGAGATGCCGCACGGACGCATCCAGCAGGTGGAGCTTGTTCTGCAGACAGAGCTTTTTGATATAGGTGTTTCCGGTGGAATAGAGCTTCGAGCCCTCTCCGCCGTTTGCCATGTTGATGGCATCCACGTATTCCATGAGTTCGGTCGCCTTCGCCTTGCCGATGTATTCGTAAAGCGTGCCGCCGAAATCATTCGTGATGTTGTACTTGCCGTCCGAGAAGGCGCCGGCACCGCCGAAGCCGTTCATAATGGCGCAGGTCCTGCAGTGGATGCAGGACCTGATCTTGTCGCCGTCGATCGGGCAGCGGCGCTCTTCCAGCCTGCCGCCCGCTTCAAATACGGCGATCTTCAGATCGGTCCGCTTCTGCAGCAGCTCATAAGCCGTGAAAATTCCGCCGGGGCCTGCCCCGATGATCATGATATCATATTGTCTGTTCATCATACTACCTGTCAGTTCATGATCTTGCAAAGCACAAAATAACGTCCGTCGTTCACATGGTAAGCGCAGGTGCTCAGACACACGAACTTATCGCCGTAGCTTACACTTATCTGCGGTTTATGGATCGAGCGCGAGGCATAGGCAGCCATTGCCGTATTAAAGCTGGACGCATTGCTGTAATTGAAGGTGATTCTGTCGCTTCCCGTGCCGTAAAAGACGGCATAGATCCGCAGCGTATAGGTCTTGCCGGGCGTATAAAGCTTGAATTCCGGGTTGCTCCGGTAATAGGCGCTCGAATCATACTTCTTCAGGCTGCCAAACATGGCGCCGCTCTGCATGTGATGCCCGAAAATATATGTCACATCATCCTGCAGGAAATGATTCTGCGCGTGCACGAACAGTGTGCCGTTAGTATTGTAGCTGCCGTTGATCAGATGCTTCAGGTAATAGTCGTTGTCCCGTCCCTGAACCACCGGATAATTCACGATATTGCCCTGTCCCTGCAGCCAGGCACAGACATCGCCGTTGATGCTCTTGAGCCGGGCGAAGTCCACGCTCAGAGTGTACACCGGGTTCTGCTGCGGCGCCTGATTAGGTGCAGGAGCTGCCTGAGTTTCCGGCGGATTCGTAGGTGCTTCCGTGCTCTCCTCAGCCGTCATGCTCTCTTCGCTGCTCTCCACGCTTTCCGCCGCGTCTGCCTGCGAAGTCGGCTCCGCGGTGGCAGCCGTGGGCGCTTCCGTTGCGGCGGTCTCGGCGTTTGCTTCGGTTTCCGGCTGCAGCACTGCTTCCGTTTCGGTCTCCGGCACAAAAACAACAAAATTATTTATGATATCGTCATAAGTATCCTTCGCCTGCTTGTTGCGCAGCAGCGTGGATACGATCTGGTAGCCGCTGAAGCCCATGACGCACAGCAAAATAACGATAATGACCGTATAGATCTTACCGCTCTTCCTTTTTTTGTAGCTTTTATGGGTTCCCCGGACCTTAAGGTCCTCATCGCCGTTTGGGCTGTTGTTGATCTCCTCTGCCATGATCTCTCCTTTCTCAGAGAAAAGGTATTATAGCACAGAATATCTGATTTGTCTATCGCAGCCGGAGAGGCGGAGGGGCCTTACGGTTCTCCCGCCTGGCTTTCCTCTTCACTCTGTTCTGCCGTTGTCTCGGCAGGTGCTTCCGTCTGCGGCTGAGGCTGCGTCGGAGCTTCGGTCTGCGGCTGAGGCTGAGTCGGCGGCTCCGTCGGCGCTTCCGTCGTGGCTTCGGTCGGCGGCTGTGTCGTGGCTTCGGTCTGCGACTCCGGTTCCGTCGTGGCTTCCGTCTGCGCCTCGGTCGGCGCTTCTGTCGAGGCCTGCGTCGTCGGCGCTGCCTTTTCCTCCCTGAAGTTTTCAATTTCCTTCGTGTAGGAGGCGCCGCAGCTGCACTTATAGGTCACCTTATCCCAGTGAATGATGTAACTACCTTCTTCCGTCGTCCGGTAATTGATCTGGCGGCCGCTCTCTTTATAACTGTGGCTGTGTGCCTGCGTCGGTGCGGCTGTCGTGGGCTGCGGCGTCGTTCCGCCCGTCCCCGTTGAAGTCGTGGACGTCCATTTGGATCTGTCCCAGCGGAAACGGTACTCTCCCATACCCGCAGGGCCGTCCAGATACTCCAGCTGATCGTCCGTATACAGGTAGATATACTGCGATTTGTACAGCGCATCCATGTGCCGCCATACGCCGGGTGCCGATTTGACCAGCACCCAGTCATGTTCATTGTGGCTGATCCCTTCGCCGGTCACGACGCGGGCTTCAAAGCCGGCACGCTGGAGGAAATACTGCAGCGTATAGGCAAAATCCGTGCAGGGTCCGTAACCGTTGTTCAGGATGCGGCAGATCATATCGATGCGGTTGGTGTTCGTCATCCCGGCCAGCGTCCCGATGCGCGGCGCATATTTATACTGGTAATTCTTCCAGATGTAATCAAAGATTGCCTTCAGCGAGCGCCCGTTCTGATCCAGCAGACGGTCGACATAGGCTTCCAGATTGGAAGCGGTGATGACGTTGAAGCTGTCCGTGCAGACGCCGTTCGCATCGATCACATAGTTTCCGAACGTCGTGCTTCTGAGCATCTCGCCGTTGGACTGGAAATAATAGCGCTTCCCGTTGATCGTCTGAAAGCCGGTCTGCATCACGCCGTCTTTGTAATAATACGTGCTGCCGCCCTCGTCAACGAAACCGTTCAGTGCAGCCGTTGTTTCTTCGGTCGTTTCTTCGCTGCTCTCCGGATCCGTCTCCGTGAGTGACTCTTCTGTGGTCCCCTCCGGACTTTCAGCCGATGAGAGATCGCTCTCCCCTGTCCCCGGAAGGGTCGCCTCCGAGGAAGCCTCTTCGGCCTCCGTCACTGGCGCGGACGCATCCGGCAGTGTCTGCGGCACCGTGGTCTCGTCATTGCTGTTCTTCCCGCAGGCGGCAGCGGCCACAATCATGCCAAGGCATACGGCTGCCGCAAGAATCATCTTCAGGATCTTTCTGGTCTTCATGTTCTCAGTTCTCCGCTATCAGAATTCTATGGAACTTTTGCAGCACAGTGCTGTAGATCAGGGTCTCGGCAACAGGCTTTCCCGTTGCCTGCTCGAGCGCCCTTCGGTAATAGTTAAGCTGCGTGCGGTAACGTGCTTCGAGCTCGTGCATATGCGCCACGCGGTCTGTCTTGTAGTCTACGAGGATCAGTTTTCCGTCCTCTTCAAAGTACAGGTCGATGATGCCCTGGATCAGGACCTGTTCGCGGCTGCCTTCAAAAGACGCATCGACCTCGGACAGGGGAACGCCCAGAATAAAGGGCTGTTCACGGAAGAGCCTGCCTTCCGCATCGGCCTCCCGGACCCGCTCCCCAAGGGGCGTTTCAAAGAAAGCCAGGATCTCCGCCGGCGGCACGGCAGCTGCCTCTTCATCGCTCAGGAGGCCTTTGTCCTTCATGCGGGCGATCTCTTCTGCCGCAGAAGCTTCATCCTTCAGCTTTGCGATGACAAGGTGCTCCATGATCTTGTGGTAGACGGTGCCGCGCTCGGCGCCGGACAGGCTTCCCTTCCGGCCCTTTTCGGCACCGGCAGCACGGCTTTCGCTTTCCCGTTTCACGGCAGGAAGTTCAGCCGCCGGCCCATCTTCCTGCAGGCCCGCGGACTCCTCCTGCGCTGCCGTTTTCAGGGCCGAGACCGTATAGATCCCGCGCACACCGGCCAGCGCCTCATAAGGATAGCAAAAATTCACACGTTTATCAAGTTTTTCCGAAATATCCGGCGGATCTTTGCGCACAGACTCCATGCGCTGCCGCAGCTGCTCCCAGCCGAGGGCAGCGTGTGCCCTGCGCACGGCATCTTCTCCCGCCTCGGCAGCCGTTTCCGGAGAGATCTTCAGATGCGGACATCCCGCGGCAGCTGCCATCAGGATCCAGTCCATATAGGAATCGGCCTGCCTGACAAGATGCGCAGGCAGTGCTCCTGGCGCAGCATCCTCGCAGGAGGGCCAGGCGTCCTTCCAGCGGTGCGGATCCTTCACCCAGCCCGAGATATAGAGGTACTCCTCCGCCCGCGTCAGCGCAACATAGAGCAGGCGCAGTTCCTCCGCCTTGGTCTCCAGGGTGATCCGGTCTGCGGCGGCGATCTGTTTCAGATTCTTCAGCTGCTGTCTCGTTTCCCTGTCCCGGCTCTGCAGGGCGATCCCTTCCGTTTCATGGATGAGCATCGCCCCCTTCGTATCGTCCATATTGAAGCCGGCCGATGCTCCCGCCAGGAAAACCACCGGATACTGCAGGCCTTTGGACGAATGGATGGTATCAATATGTACGACGTCCTCTTCATCCCCCGCCGCCGGGGCTTCGCCCTCATCCGTACTGCTCCGGGCCCGTTCGATATACCGGTTGAACTGATACAGGCCACGGTAGCTCGTCGTCTCAAACGCCTCCGCCTTATCCAGAAGCAGTTCCAGATTGGCAAGTCTTGCCATGCCGCCGGGCATGGCCCGCAAATAGTATTCATAGCCGGTTTCCGTCATCAGTGTATGGATCAGCTCCGGGATCGATAAGATCTCGGCAAGGTCACGCCAGTTTTCGAGCTTTTCCAGAAACGCTCCGATACGCGCGAAGCGGACAGGGTCCCCCTCCCAGGCGGCAAGAAGCCTGTCGTATAAAACGGCAGAGGGGTCTGTCAGATCCCGGGCAAAGCCGGCCGCGTCTGCCAGCAGGCTGTCACCTGCGCCGCCAAGCGGTGAAGTCAGCACAGCAGCGAGCGGAATATCCTGGCGCGGGTTGTCGATGATCTTCAGGAGCGCCAGAACGGTCTGCACCTCCTGCGTGTCGTAGAAGCCGTGCTTCATGGGCGCTGCCGCCGGTATCCCCATGTCATTTAAGGTATCCACATAGCTGCGGACATTCCCCAGACCTCTCAGCAGGATGCGGATGTCCTTTAAGCTCACTTTCCGGAACCCGTCCGGACTCTTGTCATCCCTGAGCCGGCCGTTTGCCAGCAGTTCCCGGATCTTCCGCCCGATCCGCTGCGCTTCGCGGACGCGGTTCTCCTGCTGCAGCTTTTCATTTCCTTCGGTCAGCAGCAGTTCGGGAGCATGTCCCGGGCCCGGATAGTCCGCGCCGCAGTTCAGCTGTGCATTCTCATCATAAACGATCCCGCCGAGCGCTTCATCCATGACGCGCCGGAACAGATCGTTGATCCCTTCCAGGATCTCCCCGCGGGAGCGGTAGTTCACCGACAGATCGATCTTTATGTGCAGGCCGCTTCCATCTGCGGCGTAGCTTTTGTATTTTTCCAGGAAGATCCCCGGATTCGCGCGGCGGAAGCGGTAGATGCTCTGCTTCACGTCCCCGACCAGGAACAGGTTCGGAGCGCCGTCATCCTCGCGGGAAAGTGCGTGCAGCAGCTCGTCCTGCACGTTGTTGATGTCCTGGTATTCATCGATGATGATCTCGTCGAAATCCGCGGCCAGCTGCCGCGCGAGCTCAGTGCGCTCGATTCCCTCTTCCGTCTTCCGGATCAGCAGGTCCAGCGCATGGTGTTCGATATCGATAAAGTCCGCAATGTTGCGGTTCTTCATTTCCTCCTTAAGGCGGCGTGAGAACTCGCGGACAAGTCCGATCAGTGCCTTTTTCGGCGCCTCAGTCATGCGCACGAGAGCAAAATGCCGCTCCGGGCTCTTGCCGAAATCGGGCGCGAGCCTCTTTTTGACCAGCTCTTTATAGTCCTCTCGCTCCGCACTGATCACGGCATTTAGTTCTATTTCTTCCGCCGAGTTTTTTTTGCCGGATACAGAGGGCTTTCTCATCCATCCGGGGTCTTCGCCGATCCGGCGCAGAATACCGGGAAAGTCCTCTCTGAGCAGGCTTTCGAAATAGCTTCGGTCGCTTTGCAGCATCACAAGGAAATCTTCCCGCAGCGGCACGTCGCTTCTTTCGGTGCGCCGGATGCAGGCATCAATGCCATCTTCGGCGCCGGCAAGCTGCTCGCGGACCCTCGTTTCGAGCGCTTTCACCCATTCCTGCTGCCAGAACGCCTCCTCATCCTCCGGCTGCGGCTGCGCTGCCCTGATCAGCCAGTCATCGGGAAAGACCGCATTCTGCGCCGTATCATACAGGCTGATCACCAGCTTGCGCACGGCATCGTCGTTCTTCTCGGAGGAATAGCAGCTGATCAGATCAAAGAAGTCCGCATCGTCGCCTTCCCGGTATTTTTCCTCCATCAGTGCATCGAGGATGTCCTGCTTGAGCAGGGACAGCTCGGCTTTTTCGGCGATGCGCACGTCCGGAGAAAGATCGGCCTTGTCAAAATAATTGCGCACAAGGAAGCCGCAGAGGCTGTCCACGGTGCAGATATGGGCCTGCTGGGCGATCTCCGCCTGCAGGCGCAGCCAGGCAGGATCAGGGCTCTCTTCCACCGCCAGATTCAGTTCCCGGATCAGCTTCGCCCGCATCTCGGACGCCGCCGCATTCGTAAAGGTCACGATGATCATGCGGCGAAGGTCACCGCGCTTGCGCGGGTCGCTTTCCTTCAGGCGGTCCAGCACATGGGCGATCAGCGTTGCCGTCTTGCCGCTTCCCGCAGCTGCGGCGACCAGCAGGGATCCGTCCCTGTGAGCGATCACTTCTCTCTGCTTTTCATTCGGTGTAAAGCTCACGGCTCGGCCTCCTTCCCGGCAGCATCATCCAGCATCTCCTGCAGGACCTCCGGCGTTTTCCCTTTTTCGATGACGGCCGTCTCCATTCCCGGGATCCTCCGGTCAAAACGGCAGACGCTCCGGAAAGCGCAGTAAGTGCAGGGGTCGTTTCTGCCTTTCAGCGGAACGATGCCGATCTCGCCGGAGAGGATCCTTCGTCCAAGCTCCGCTTCTCGTTTTTTTACATAGCTGCAGACTACGCGAAGCGTGTCGGCGCTCACCCTGATGCCGTCAGCGTCCCCGCAGGCATCTTTTGCCTCGCTTGCCGTCATGCCGCTCAGCTTGTATTCGGCAAGCAGCTTTTCCCGAAGCAGGGAGGCATCCTCACTGTCTTCCTTCAGCCATTTTTCCGTGAGGGCAGCATAATACAGGCCGGCGGGCTTTGCCTTGCGTCCTGCCAGCGCCTCTTCGCGAAGCGCCGCATCCAGGTAGGTAAACAGCTGCAGCTGGAGACCCGCGCGGATCTCGTTAACATCCACCTGATACCGGTCCGAGGTCTTATAATCGACGATCCGGATCCATCGCTGTCCGTTTTCCTCCCGGCTGTCCAGTCTGTCGATGCGGCCGGACAGGCGCATGGTCCTTCCGCCGCCAAGATCAAGCTCAAGCGCGTTTCGGCCGCCGAAGCGCATCTCAAAACGCTCCGGCCGGAAGCCGCCCGCTTCCTCCATCTCGCCCATGGCCTTCAGCTGCTCATCGAAAAAGCTGCTCCATCGTCCGAGCAGATAGGCGCCGTTTTCCTTATCGCCGAGTCCGCTGTCCTCTTCCTCTGCCGCAGCCGCAAGTATGCCTTCGCGGATGAGGCCATCCCGTCCCGCCTCATCCAGCGCTCTCAGGCTTAAGCCCCGGTCGCGGACGCTTGTCAGGATCACTTCCATCACCTTGTGGAAGAAATTGCCGTGATCCGAAGCCTCCCAGCGATTCTCGCTTCGCTCGCGCAGGAGCAGGCCGTACTCCAGGAAATGACTGTAAGGGCAGGCGGCAAAGCTTTCAAGCCGCGTCACGCTTCCCTGAAGGACCGTGCCGTAGAGGGCTTCTGCCTGCGCAGGATCAAGGGCTGCCGGCTGATAGTGCGCGAGCGCCCCCTCTTCAAGCCGGGCAAGCTGCGTGCGGAACTCAGGCAACTGTGCCAGCAGGCTGTAAAGCTCTTCCCAGCCATCCTGCTTCAGGCGGAACCATTCCGCGAGCACCCGCGCCGCCGTTTCTTTCCCGGCTACCGCATAATACGGATCCTTCCGGCAGAGCGCGGCAAAATCCTGCACGCTAAGATCCGGGAACATGGCCTCGATCTCGCGGAGAACAGGGCTCCTGCCGATCTCCTTTCCGTCGGCGCCGGTCTGGGAAAAGCTCAGATACAGCAGCGCTGCCGGTCTCGTCAGCAGGCGGTAGATATAAAAGCGCTCTTCAAAAAGCGCACGTTCGTCGGTATAGCCAAGGTCCGGTTCGAACTGCTCCAGCTGGATCCGCTCGCGGTCGGTGATGATGCCGCCGCTGCGGCTGCCGGAGGGGATCACCCCGTCATTCATTCCCAGGACCAGCAAGGCTTTGACATCGTTGTAGCGGCTGCGCTCCACGTCGCCGATGACCAGCTGATCGGGTTCGGCCGGGAGCCTTCCCAGCTTCAGGCTGTTCAGGCCGGAAGAAGCAAGAAGGCGGAAATCCGCCGCAGACAGCACAAGGCTGCCAAGAAGCTCCTTCATCTCCGTAAAAAAGCTGCATACGCTGTCGTAGACGCCCTTCCATTCATCCGCTTCGCGCAGTCTGCCCTCCTGCTCATAGAGGGCGGCGCGCCGCGAAAGCTTTTCCTCTACGCCGAGAGCTTCCAGAAAATCGAGCACGGCGCCGGCCATTTCACCTGCGCTTGTGCGGCCTTTGATGCTCTCCCGCAGCGCGAGGAGCGGTCCCATGGCGCGCTCGCGGTATTCGTTCATAAGCAGGAGCGTTTCCGCTTTCCGCTTTTCGTAAGCCTCATCAGACTCATGGTGCAGGCGGGGCAGGCGGGTGTAGGGCTGTGCAAGCGCTTTTCTGCCCGGACGGCCGCTTATGCCTGTCTCCAGCAGGTAGTTTTCAAAGCGGTCGCTCTCCTTGCGGGAGAGGGGACCGCACTCATTTTTCAGATAACGCAGCACGCTGTCACGGTCAAAGCCCCCGGTGACGGCATCCAGCGCCGCCTGCGTCAGGCGGATGAGCGGATGACGCCCAAGCGGCGCGCGGCGGTCCGTGAAATACGGAATGCCGGCCTCCTTAAGATCTTCCTCCAATAACGGAACATAGCGGTCCTTGTCGCCCACGGTGAGGGCGATCTCGCGCCACTGCAAGCCTTCTTCTCTGGCCAGACGGACGATCTCAAGCACGGCCGCGCGGCACTCCGTCCGCACGTTCCGGCAGGCAAAGACCTTCATGTGTTCCGGCGCTCCCGCAAAGGTCTCGCGGTCAAAGCGCATCAGATGCTTCTCCAGGAAATCAAGGTCTTCCGGCCTGGCCGCCGGTGAGGGAATATCCTCGGCAAATACCGTTTTCTCAAGCAGTTTTCCGGCGTCTTCGGCGCAGCGTTCAATGCTCTTTATCGCCGCAGCGCTCATGCCGAACAACTGCTCTTTGCTGCTGTGACTGCCCGTCAGGGCCTCAGCCTTTGGCAGGGTAAACACAAAAAGGCTTCCCCGGCTCCTGCGGATCAGTTCCGTGATGATCCGGTACTGGACCGTGGTAAAGCCGGTAAAGCCGTCAAAGTAAAGATACGCGCCCCGCGCCGCATCTGAGCGGGGCAGAAGCTTCAGAAGCCGCGGAAGCGTCTCTTCCGCTGTCATGGTTCCGCTGCCAAGCCTGGTCCTGAACGCACTGTAGATCGCTGCAAGGTCTTTCAGCTTTGCGGAAAGAAGGGGCGTGATCCCGCCGCCGTCTGCGATCTCCCGCAGGCGTTCCGGGGAAATGTCATTCATGTCCCATTCCGCAAAAAGACTCCCCAGCTTTGTCAGAAAGCCAGGGCGTCCGATCTGCCGCGCGTAGACCTCCAGGTCCTTTCTGCAATCTTCCGCCGCAAGCGCCAGCAGCATCTGCTTGCCGTTTTCCCCCAGGATCTGCGCTTTCTCCGCGGAAAATTCGCGGAAGACGCGCCGTGCCAGATGCCCGAAGCTGATGACCTCGATGTTCAGCATGGCCTTTCGCGGATGGTCTGCGATGAACGCCTTCTGCGTCGTAAAGGTCGACTGTTCGGGTACGATGACGATATGGCGCGAGGCAGGGTCCTTCAGGCTTCTTTTGATCACCAGAGCCCTGAGCGCTGTGGATTTTCCGCTGCCGCCTGCTCCCAACAGAAAACTGACTGACATGGTTCCTCCTAGTCCTGCAGGAAATCCGCCATGATCACGTTGCTGACATCGATGCCCTTATCGGTCAAACGGATCCTGTCGTCTTCCTTTTCCATGAAGCCCTGCATGCAGTAATCCAGCAGCTTCTTCTCATAGGTTCCGGGGAAGCTCTCCCCGAAGCGGAGCTTAAACTCCTCCCGTGAGACGCCGCGGTGCATACGCAGGCCAAGGAACATATATTCCTCCTCGCGGCTCTTCAGGCTGAGCGGCCGCGTGCTCTTAAAGCGCCCGTAGGCTTCGCGGGCTTCCTCAAGATATTCCGTCTTTTCGGCGGGGTTCTGGAAACGGCGGCCGTCAAGATAAGACGCCGCGCTCTGTCCGAAGCCCACATAATCTCCGCCCGTCCAGTAGGTCATATTGTGACGGCTCTCAAAACCGGGCAGGGCATAGTTTGAGATCTCATAGCGCTCATAGCCGCGTGAGGCCAGAAATTCCTTCGTGTAATGGTACATCTCCCTGTCCAGGTCTTCTCCGGGCAGGTAGATGCGGCCAACGCGCGTGCCCCAGGTCTCCGCAAAGGGTGTTCCCTCTTCAATGATCAGCGAGTAGGCAGAGATATGTTCCGGCTTAAGGTCTGCGGCGATCTGAAGCGTCCTTTGCCATTTTTCCATGGTCTGGCGGGGCAGGGCGCTCATGAGGTCGATGTTGATATTGGCAAAGCCGGCTTCTCTTGCCAGCTCATAGCTCTTCTGAAAATCTTCAAAGCTGTGGATGCGGCCGAGGATCTTCAGTTCGTCTTCGTTTGCGGACTGAAGGCCGATGCTCAGGCGGCTGATCCCCATGTCCCGGTACGCCGCAAGGCTCTCCTGCGTAAGCGTTCCCGGATTGGCCTCCAGGCTGATCTCCGGATCCTCTTCGAAATGATACTGGGCGCGGAGAAGGTCCAGGACCTGCCTGACGTATTTCGGATCGACGAGGGACGGCGTACCCCCGCCGAAAAAAACAGTGGAGACAGTGTAGAGGCTGTCCAATGCTTCAAAGGAGCGGATCTCCTGCATCAGGATGCGGAAATAGAAGGCGATCTCCTCCGGCGTTCCGGGTGCCGAAGGGAAATCGCAGTACAGACACTTCCGTTTGCAGAAGGGGACGTGCACATATACGCTTAACGGTTTTTTGTCCAATGTCTGTCCTTTCTTTCCGGCCATCCGGGATGAAACCTTTCTCAGAGACAAAAAAGACTCTTCGAAAGCTTTATCACGCTCTGGCCGGCTTTGCATCACATTTCCGTGTCTGGATTCTCCGGCTCACGCTCACGGGAAAGTTTCTCACCCCCGGAAAAAGGGGGTTCGAAACTTCCCCTGCATCGTTCGCCGGCTTTGCTTAGCGGTCTTCGTCCAGCTTCAGCACGCTCATGAAGGCCTGCTGCGGCACCTCGACATTTCCGATCTGGCGCATGCGCTTCTTGCCTTCCTTCTGCTTTTCAAGCAGTTTCTTCTTGCGCGTGATGTCGCCGCCGTAGCACTTGGCCAGAACGTCCTTGCGCACGGCCTTGACAGTCTCCCGGGCGATGATCTTGCTGCCGATCGCAGCCTGGATGGGGATCTCGAAAAGGTGTCTCGGGATCTCCTCTTTCAGGCGCTCGCACATGCGGCGGCCGCGCTCATAGGCGACGGATTCATGGACGATAAAGCTGAGGGCATCCACCAGCTCCTTATTGATCAGGATGTCGAGCCTGACCAGTTTGGACTGCACATAGCCCTTCAGGGTATAGTCGAGCGACGCGTAGCCGCGCGAGCGGGATTTTAATGCGTCGAAAAAGTCGTAAATGATCTCATTAAGCGGCAGCTCGTAGCGCAGGATCGCGCGGGTCGCCTCGATGTATTCGGTGCCGATATAGACGCCGCGCCTTTCCTGGCAGAGCTTCATGATAGGCCCGATAAATTCGGTGGTGACCATGATCTCGGCCGAGACCACGGGCTCCTCCATATAGTCGATCTCCGCGGGATCCGGCATATTGGTCGGATTGGACAGATCGATCGTCTCGCCATTCAGCTTGTGCACCTTATAGACCACGCTCGGGGCGGTGGTCACGAGGTCCAGATTGTATTCGCGCTCCAGGCGTTCCTCGATGATCTCCAGATGGAGCAGCCCCAGAAAGCCGCAGCGGAAGCCGAAGCCGAGGGCAACGGAGGTCTCGGGCTCGTAGGTGAGCGAGGCGTCGTTTAGCTGCAGGCGCTCAAGAGCGTCGCGCAGGTCCGGGTACTTCGCACCGTCTGCGGGATACATGCCACAGAAGACCATGGACTGCACGGCCTTGAAGCCGGGCAGGGCTTCGGCGCAGGGACGGGCGGCATCGGTGATGGTATCGCCCACACGGGTATCCTTGACGTTCTTGATGCTGGCCGTAAGGTACCCGACCATGCCGGTCTCGAGCTCCTCGCAGGGAATGAGCTGGCCTGCTCCGAAGTACCCCACCTCGACCACGTCGTACTCGGCGCCGGTCGACATGAGGCGCACGCGCATGCCCTTCTTTACCGCCCCGTCCAGCACGCGGAAAAAGACCACGACGCCGCGGTAGTTGTCGTAGAAGGAGTCGAAGATCAGGCATTTCAGCGGCGCATCCGGCGAGCCCTGCGGCGCAGGAAGCTTGTGCACGATCGCCTCCATGACCTCTTCGATATTGATGCCGTTCTTGGCGGAGATGAGCGGGGCATCCTGCGCCTCCAGGCCGATCACGTCCTCGATCTCCTCGATGACGCGCTGCGGCTCTGCGCTCGGCAGGTCGATCTTGTTGATGACGGGGATCACTTCCAGATCGTTGTCCAGAGCCAGGTACACGTTCGCAAGCGTCTGGGCCTCGATGCCCTGGGCCGCGTCCACCACGAGCAGCGCCCCGTCGCAGGCGGCAAGGCTCCGCGAGACCTCGTAGTTAAAGTCCACGTGGCCGGGAGTATCGATCAGGTTCAGAATATATTCCTCGCCGTTCCTTGCGGTATACACGGTCCGCACGGCCTGCGCCTTGATGGTGATGCCGCGTTCCCGCTCCAGCTCCATGTTGTCGAGGATCTGGTCCTGCATCTCACGCTTGGTTAAAAGACCGGTCTGTTCGATGATCCGGTCCGCGAGCGTGGATTTGCCGTGGTCGATATGGGCAATGATGCTGAAATTACGGATATGGTCCTGTGGTATCGGCATGTTTATTCCTCAATCTTATTTTTACTACTTTAAGGCGAATGTCCTCAGCAAGCAGAGGTGTTGTGGTGCCCGCGTTCACCGGCCGAGCGCGCCCGAAGTGAACTTTCGAGGCGACTTGGAAGCGAAGCGGACCGGAGCCGAGAAAGTTTACTCGAGGCAGCGAGGCTAGATAACCCCTGCAAACCGCTTCAAATTCTCCCTGCTGAGCGGCAGCTCGCCGGCCTGCTCCTTTTTGACGATCTCGACGATCCGATCATTCACCGGCGTGGGAACGCCCGTCTTTCTGCCCCACTCGCAGACCACGCCGTTGATGGCGTCGATCTCGCAGGGCTTGCCCTTCTTCAGGTCCTGCAGCATGGACGGTTCGATCAGGCGATGCTTTTTCATGGCGATGGGCAGAAGGAACGAGGCAAAGGCCTTCTTCAGGCTGCCCTTGTAATAGAACAGCTTCGTAATATCCTTGCCCTGCACCGGAGCGAATACCGCGCCCGCGGCCCGCCCCACGTCCATGCATTCCTTCATGCAGGCAAGTGCGTAAGGCCGGGCCTCCTTCGATTCAGAAACATCACCGAAGCGTCCGCCCATGACCGTGCCAAGACCGGAAAAAGTGGCATTGATCAGCAGCTTCGACCAGCGCACGCCCAACAGGTTTTCTTCGATCTCCACCGGACACATCGTCTCCAGCAGAGACTTGACGGATGAAAGCTGCTCATCCGTGATCCCTTCCATCCGTCCCATGTGGAAGGACATGCTGGACGGATCCGAGGTGAGCTCGCATTCGCCCGGGGCTTTCAGTGTCGCGCCCCATTCCACCACACAGCCGATCGTCCGCTCCGGCCCTGCGATCTCGGCGACCAGGGGTTCCGGGATCCCGTTCTGCAGGGTCACGATAACGCTCTTCTCGCCCAGGAAAGGCAGCAGCTTCGTCACGACCTCGCGGTTGTGCAGCTGCTTGGTCATCAGGAAGATCACGTCGTAGATGCCTTCCATCTGTTCCGGCAGGATGGCCTTTACAGGGACCGTCATGTCCGTCGTGCCGCTGATCCTTGCCCCTTTTTCGTTCAGGGCCTCCACATGGGCCTTATTGCGGTTCACCAGTTCGACCGGGATGCCTGCTTTCGTCATATATGCACCGAGCACGGTCCCGAGGGACCCGGCTCCGTAGATGGCTGTTTTCATGCTTTTCACTCCTGTGTAAATTCTCCGGCAAGGCGTTTGGGGACGTAGGCTTTGATATGGATGCCGTCCTCTTCGTAGCTTTCCTCCAGCACCTGCCCGTATTTGCGGATCCGCGCCGCCTCGGCTGCCTGCGCATAGGGAAAGAGCCTGTCCAGATAGACCTTCTGCTGACGCAGCAGGTTCTGCAGGATCTCCTTTAAGTACTCCAGTCCCTGGCCGGTCAGCGCGGAGATCCGCACCGTTTCATCGGCCTGCGGATCATACAGCAGCGCTTCTCCCAGATCACGGTCGCACTTATTGAACGCGGTCAGGATCGGCTTATCCTCCGCCTTCAGATCGCGGAGCGTGGCATAGACCGTTTCCATATGCGCGCGCATTTCCGGATCGGAGGCATCGACCACATGCAGAAGGATGTCGGCGTATTTCGCTTCCTCCAGCGTACTTTTGAAGGCGTCGATCAGATCATGCGGCAGCTTGTTGATAAAGCCGACCGTGTCCGTGAGCAGCACCTCTTCCGCGCCCGGCAGGGTCAGCTTCCGGGTCGTCGGATCCAGGGTGGCAAAAAGCTTGTCCTCCGCCAGAATGTCCGAACCGGTCAGCGCATTCAGGAGGGTGGATTTTCCGGCATTCGTATAGCCGACGACCGCGACCACCGGCACTGCGTTTCTGACCCGCTGCGCGCGCTGCGTCATGCGGTGCGCTTCCACATCCTCAAGTTCCGCCTTCAGTACGGCGATCCGCCGGTGGATCGCCCGCCGGTCGCTTTCCAGCTTGCTTTCCCCGGGACCTCTGGTCCCGATGCCGCCGCCAAGGCGGGAAAGGCTCTGGCCTTTGCCCGTCAGTCTGGTCGCCCGGTAGCGCAGCTGCGCCAGTTCCACCTGTATACTGCCCTCTTTCGTTGCGGCCCGCTGCGCAAAAATATCCAGGATCAGGAGCGTGCGGTCCATGACCTTTGTATTCAGGATGTCGCTCATGTTCCGCATCTGCGCCGGGGTCAGCTCGTCATCGCAGATGATGCCGTCCGCCTCCAGATCGCGGATCCGTTCCTTTAATTCCTCCAGCTTTCCGCTGCCGAGGTACGTCCCGGGATGCGGATGTTCCCGCGGCTGCAGAAACTTTTCCAGGACCAGTGCTCCCGCCGTATCCGCAAGCGCTTCCAGCTCATCCAGAGAGGCCAGCGTCTTGCTTTCATCTTTTTCCGAAACCGCAACCAGAATGACCTTTTCGGTCTTTTTTTCTGTCTCGATCATTCCTTATCTCCCAAAATCCGCCAGGACCAGTTCCACCGCCATGCTGTCCGAAAGCGTTCCGCTTTTTACGGCAAAATCCAGCTCCGAGAGCCGTTCCAGCTTTCCGCGAAGCTCCGCTTCGGTAAAGAGCTGTGCCTGCTGAAGATATTTGCGCACCGCAAAAGGTCTGAGCCCTGTTGCCTGCGCCATGGCATCGCTGCGTGCCCCTGCCCTGTCCATCTCCTTGATCTGCAGCAGACGGTTGACCTGCTGCGTCATCAGATACAGGATCCGCATGGGCGGCTCCCGCAGCGCCTTCAGATCTGCGTAGAGCTCCAGCGCGATCTTCGGCTTTTTCCGCAGCATGGCATCCAGCATCTCAAACACACGGTTCTGCGCCGTCACCGAGGTGATCGCTTTCACATCCTCCGGAAAGATATCCCTGCCGTGCGCGTAAGCAGACAGCTTCTCCATCTCTGTCAGCAGATGCTCCATATCCTCGCCGCCGCGCTCCAGAAACAGCGCCATGGCTTCGCCGGTGATCCGCTGGCCCCGCCTTGCGAAGAAGGTCAGGGCGAACTTTTCCAGCTCCGCTTCCGTCCGGCGCGCGCATTCGCTCACATAACCGCATTTCTCGATCGCCTTGTACAGCTTGGAGCGTTTATCGATCTCTTCTTCGACAAAGACGATGATGGTCGTCTCCGGGATCTCCGGGATATATGCCGCCATCTCCTCGCCGCCTTTTTTCAGCAGCCCTGAATTTTCCAGGACGATCAGCCGCTTTTCCGCAAAGAAAGGCAAGGTCTCGGCGATCTCCCTGATTTCGGAAGTCACAACGTCCCTGCCTTCTCTGTAGGTATAATTCATCGTTTCATCGCCGCAGACAGCCTGCCGAAGCGCGGCTTTCAGCTGTTTTCTGCTGTACGCTTCGGGGCCGTAGATCAGGTATACCGGTTCAAATGCTCCCAGTTCGATGTCCGATTTAATCTTCTTCATGCGCTTTGACCTTTACCGTACAGGCGCCGTAATCCGGCAGGCCGAAGACCGCCTCTCCTTCTGTGACTTCGCCCTTCAGCCTTCCCTGAAGCTGTTTGATCAGCAGCCTGACCGCCTTGTCCGGATCGGGAGCCTCCACACGGACCTCGCTCAGATAGCTGCGGATCTCGTTTTTGTCTTCCTTGGACAGTTTTCCCTTTGCTGCGGTGATGCTTGCGTCAAAAGCGTAGTTCATGCTGTTTCCTTCCCGGCTGCTCAGCCTCAGTGCTGTTTAAAATAGTCGATGGCCTGCTCGATCAGTTCATCCACATCCTCTGTCGTGGGATCATCAAAGCCCTCAACATCAGGCTCAATCCCGATCTTGTGGATATCATGGCCGCCCGGCGTCTGATAATGCTCCGTAGTCAGCTTGATGGCCGAGCCGTCAGAAAGCTTAAAGAAGCCCTGCACGATGCCCTTGCCGAAGGTCTTCTGCCCCATGATGAGGGCCAGTTTATGATCCTTCAGGCAGCCGGTCAGCACCTCGGACGCGCTTGCGGAATAGCTGTTTACCAGCACGATCACATCGCCGTCGAAAGTCGCCTTTTTCTCGCTGGAATAGGTATAGACGTTGCCCTGCTTATCCTCCATGGAGAAGATCAGCAGGCCCTTCTTCATGAACAGGTCGGCAATATCCAGCACGCTGGACAGCAGACCGCCGGGGTTGTTCCTAAGGTCCAGGATCAGCTTGCTGCAGCCTTCTTTTTTCAGCGCCTTTAACGCGGTCTCCATCTGCTTCACGGAAACATCATCGAACTCCGTGAGCTGAAGGTAGCCGATCCCATCGGTCTTCATTTCGTAATAGACCGTATCCACTTCCACGGGACGTCTGGTCAGGGTAACGGTATATTCCATTTCCTCCCATTCGCGCCAGAAGGTCACCTCAACGGTGGTTCCTTCCTCGCCTCTGACAAGCGACACGATCTCATCCACCGTCATCATCGTCGCGTTTTCCCCGTTGATACCGATGATGATATCGCCCGGCTTCACGCCGGCTTCCTTCGCGGAACCGCTGCTGAAGACCTGAAGGACCGTGGTCACCATGGTCTCCGTTTTCTGCTGGATCTGCACGCCGACGCCGCAGTAGCTGCCGCTGGATTCCTCCATCATGGCGTCAAATTCTTCCGCAGTCAGGTACTGGGAGTATGGATCCCCCGCCGCATCCACATAGGCTTTCAGGGCGGCATTGATCATTTCATCTTTATCATAGTCCAGAACGAAATAGTCATCGATATACCGGATCACCTCTTCAAGGCGTTCGGCTTCGTCGTTCCTTGCCTGCGAAGGCTCATCACCGGGCTCGGTCTCAGGATCCACAACATGGATCTCCGTAGGCTTCTCTTCCGTAGGCTTTGCCGTCTCCTGTCTCGCTTTCCAGGCATCGAGCCCTTCCATGGAGCGCCACAAAATGACAGAGATCAGCGCGGTCGAGCAGAACATAAACAGCGCAAAACCGATCCAGAAACCTTTCCAGAAGCCTTGATTCTTTTTTTCTTCCATAGCTGTCCCCCTATGCCTTCAGATGGCGCCGCATAGCGAAAATACTGCCCAGAACACCGATCCCGACTCCCAGGAAAAGAGCTGCCGGCAGCAGCGTCTTAAAGACGTCTGCCCGCTTCAGGAAGTTCAGCAGTGAACCGAAGGCCATCAGCCGCTTGCTCAGATCGTGAACGGCAGGATCGTAATAATACCAGACTGCTGCAAGCGGCAGCGCCGCTCCGACCAGTCCCAGGATAATGCCTTCCATCACGAACGGAAAGCGGATAAAACGGTTGGTCGCGCCGATGTAGCGCATGATATGGATCTCGCTCTGGCGCATGGCAATGGCGACAGAGATCGAATTGCTGATCAACATGATGGAGATGACCAGCAGCACGGCCAAAACGACCAGGGAAACGATCTCCAAAACCTTTCCCAGATTGCTCAGGCCTTCGGCCAGCAGGTTGGAGGCATTGACCTTGCGGACGCCCTCCAGTCCTTCCAGGTATTCCACAAAATCCTGCTGATCCTCCAGGTTCGCGAGAAAGATCTCATACGACGCGGAATTGGCCAGCGGATTATCGTCGATAAAGCCTTCCGCCAGCTCTTCATTGCCCTGGAAATAGACTTCCTTGAAGCTTGCCCAGGCATCTTCCGCCGACGTATAGGCCATGCGGGCGACTTCCTTTTTCGCGCCGATCTCTTCCCCGATCCGCCAGATCTCCTCTTCCGTCAACCCGTCATTGAAGAAGACCGTGATCCCCACGCTGCTCTCCGCCTGTCTGACAACGGCATTGATATTGATCAGTGCGGCATACGACACACTGAACAGGAAGATGGTCGTGATCATGACCAGAAGTGAAAAGAATGAAGTCGCCGGGTTTTTGAAAATGTTCCGGATCCCGCGTCCGATCAGAAAAAAGAAGTTACGCATCTTTGCCGTCTCCTTCCTCTGCGGGCAGCTTCTCTGCCTCATCAGCTGCAGCGTTCTCCGTCAAAGCAGCTTCTGCCGGAAGATCTTCCGCGGCTTCCGCCACAGCGGTGTCTTCCGAACTATCTTCCGCAGGTTCTGCCACGGCGGCGTCCCCCGAAACAACTTCCGCGGCCTCTTCCGTGGGAGCAGTCCAGCCCTTCAGCACTTCAGAAACCACACGGGACTTGCGGGCGGAATCGCTTTCCGGAAGGTCCACCTTCGGGACCACAAGCGGCGGGATCTCGGGCAGCTGCGGCGGCGTGATGGCGGCAATGTCCATCTCCACCTGCTCAGGTTCTTCCTCCGGCTCTTCCTCTTCGCCGAGGTCAAGCCGTTCCTGCACATAGCCTTCATCTTCCTCTTCTTCGGGAAGCACTTCACTCTCCGTCGGCAGCTCTTCGGCCGCTTCCTGAGGAACCGCTTCTTCCTTCTGCTCCGTCGGAAGGGCAGGCGCGGGAGCCGTAAGCTCGATATTGTCCGGAACCGGCTGGACGGACTCGGTGGCTTTCTGCGCGGCATGCCAGGCGGTGTCCGAGACGATGCGGCCGTCCTTCAGTTCCACGACCCGTTTCTGCATGCGTTCCACCACAGCGGTATCATGCGTGATCACGATGACCGTAGTTCCTGTACGATTCAGCGCCTCCAGCAGGGCCATGACTTCATCGGTATTGGTCTGGTCCAGGTTGCCGGTCGGCTCATCGGCGATCAGATAGAGCGGACCGTTGACCAGAGCCCGCGCAATGGCCACTCGCTGCTGCTCACCACCGGAAAGCTGGGAGGGATAGCTCTTCTCCTTGCCTTCCAGACCGACATCTGCGAGAGCCTTCGGCACGCGTTTGCGGATGTTTTTATTCTTCGTTCCGATCACCCGCTGCGCGAACGCAACGTTTTCATACGCGGTGAAGTCTTTGAGCAGCTGGAAATCCTGGAAGATGCAGCCAAAGCGTCTGCGGTACTCCGGCAGTTTGCTGCGCTTGATCTGGCTGACGTTAAGACCGTCGACCAGAATATTGCCGCCTGTCGGGCGCTCCAGTCCCATCATGAGCTTTAAGAGGGTGCTCTTGCCTGCCCCGGAATCGCCCACGATAAAGACAAATTCGCCATCCTGGATGGATAAGTCCACGCCGTCAACCGCCATGGTCTTCGCGCTGTCCTTATACTGTTTGCTGACCTGTCTGAATTGGATCATATTTCCCCTTCATGTCCTGTTTTGAGGCGTCTTGTCAAGGCTCCTCCGACTATCAACAATTTGTCAAACTGATATTATACACGAAACCGCGCCAGTTGAAAAGTTATTTATTCCGCGCGCTCGATCCGGTCGTCATAAATGCGGATCTTGCCTGCCTTGAGCAGCGCGCCTGCCGCGCGTTTAAAGGCACTTTTGCTTAAGGAAAGCTCGGTCCTGATAAGGAGGGCGTCGCTTTTATCGCCAAGGCCGAGGATCCCTCCTGCCATGTCCAGATGTTCCAGAATGACCTCGGCATCCGTCTTCATCTGCGCGTAGGCCTTCTTCCGCGTCGACAGATTGAGTTTTCCGTCTTCCCGTTTCTTCAGTACGCGCGCCGTGACCGCATCTCCCGGCTGAAGCGTCTCATACAGCTCCTGCTTCGGGATCAGGCCGAAGAAGCGGTCATCCACGGCGACAAACGCCCCGATCTCCGGATTCACGGCGTAGACCGTTCCGCCAACCCTGTCTCCCGCCTCATACGGCGGATCGTTTGCGAAAAAGCGGTCCACAAACATGCTCGCGCACAGACGGTCTGATTTGTCCACGTACATGGTCACGAAAACGCTCTGCCCGGCCTTCAGCGTGCCCCGCTGCTCTTTATACGGCAGGAAGAGATCCTTTGGCAGTCCCCAGTCCAGAAAGGCGCCGATCTTCGTGACCGTCTTCACCTTCAGTTTCGCCAGCTGACCACACTCGATCAGCGGTCTGTCCGTTGTGGCAATGGGTCTGTCCTCGGAATCCCGGTACAGAAAGACGTCCATCTCCGATCCGATGACCGTTCCTTCCGGGATATACCGGTTCGGCAGAAGCACCGTTTCCGGCTTCTCCGAACTATCGTCCGGACGCCGCAGATACGCCCCGTTATCCGTGAAATGATCAACGGTCAGCACCATCCGTCTTCCTATGTTCCACATCCTGTTTTCCTTCTTCCTCTGCCTCTTTTCTCTCTGTCCGGGAAAGATGAAGCAAGCGATCCTTTTCTTTAAAAAACGGGGTCCTATCTTCCGACAGGGCCCCCATGCGCAGCGCTACAAGGATTCGAACCTTGAAATGACGGAGTCAGAGTCCGTTGCCTTACCGTTTGGCGATAGCGCTATGTTTTTCAACGCACGTGCGATTATACAA
>CADCPP010000187.1 GCA_902803355.1 uncultured Lachnospiraceae bacterium
CGGCCGCGGGACATGGCTTCGTCGAAGTCGATCTCGTAAGCGTCGAATTCAGGGCCGTCCACGCAGGCAAACTTCGTCACACGGGTGCCGTCTTCCTTGACCAGGGTCAGGCGGCAACCGCCGCACATGCCGGTGCCATCGATCATGATGGGGTTCATGGAGACGCGGCAGGGCACGCCGTAAGGCTTCGCGGTCAGCGCCGTGAATTTCATCATGACGCCGGGGCCGATAGCCAGGACCAGGTCGAAGCGTTCGCCGGCTTCCAGCATTTCCTTAAGCGGCACGGTCACGTTGCCCTGACGGGCATAGGAGCCGTCATCGGTCATGACGATCAGTTTATCGGAACAGGCACGGAATTCGTCCTCCAGGATCAGCAGGTCGATGGAACGGAAACCGATAATGGACGTGACTTCGATGCCCTGTTTATGCATGGCTTCCGCGACCGGGAGCGCAATGGCGCAGCCCACACCGCCGCCTACGATGCAGACCTTCTTCAGGCCTTCCATCTCGGTGGGACGGCCAAGAGGGCCCACAAAGTCCGCGATGCTCTCGCCTACTTCCTTCTGGTTCAGCAGGAAGGTCGTTTTGCCGACGATCTGGAAAATGATCTTGACCGCGCCGCGTTCGGGATCGGTGCCGGCAACAGTCAGGGGGATGCGCTCGCCCTCATCATTCACACGCAGAATGATAAACTGACCGGGTTTAGCCTTTTTGGCTACGAGCGGCGCTTCGATCTCCATCTGAGTCACGTTCGGATTCAGAACTTTTTTGGAAAGGATCGGATACATAAGCTTTCTCCTTGAGATAAACTGCTGTAAGATTTACAACATAAAAAATTATAGCGCATTTTGGGCAGAAAGTACAGTAAAAAAACAATGTTTTGGCTTCGCGTTTCAGGCTTTGAGGAATCTATTGACGAAAGGCGCCGCCGCCTGCTATCATAAGGCAGGAAAAAGGAGACAGATCATGTTTGAAACTGTTTTGGAAGAGATCCGCCGGGCAGATACGATCATCCTGTACCGGCACAAAAATCCTGACGGCGATGCGCTCGGCAGCCAGATCGGCCTGCACGCCCTGCTCCGGGAGAATTTCCCGGAAAAGACCGTTTATCAGGTGGGCGATGAAGCCGGGCGCTATGCTTTCATGAAGGAAAGCGCGATGGATGACGTGCCGGATGAAGTCTTTACCGGAGCGCTTGCCATCATTCTGGACTGCGGCGCGCCGCATCTGGTGAGCGATGAGCGCTGGCGCCTTGCCGCCCGGAGCGTTCGCATCGATCATCACCTCTTCTGCGGGAAATTCTGCGACGAGGAGGTCATCGACTCCGGCTTTGAAAGCTGCTGCGGCATGATCGCTCTGCTGGCGCAGGAGCAGGGCCTCCGGCTCACCCCGCTTGCTGCCGAATCGCTCTACACCGGCATGGTGACGGATTCCGGGCGCTTCCGCTTTGACAGCGTAGGAGCGCGTACGCTCCGCCTGGCCGCCTGGCTGAGGGAAGTTCCCTTCGATACCAATGCGATGTACCGGAACCTCTACAGCGAAGACCTTTCCGCCCTGAAGCGCCGCTCCGCCTTCATCGACCGCATTCAGCTGAGCGATCACGCTGTCGCCTGGGTCTATACGAGCGCGGCCGAGATCGCCGCCATGGGGGTCACGCCCTTTGACGTCTCCCGCGGCATGGTGAACACGATGGCGGACCTGAAGGGCGTCCGCATCTGGGTCAATTTTGCCGAAGCGCCAGGGGAAGGGGTCTACTGTGAGCTCAGATCCAGCGGCGTCAATATCAATCCCATCGCCGTGAAATACGGCGGCGGCGGACACGCGGCAGCCTCCGGCGCCACGGTGCCCGATCACGAAACTGCCATGGCCATGCTGGCCGATCTTGATACCCTCGCAAAGGAGACCGCAGAAAATGACTAAGGATATGGCACTTGCCGTTTTGCATAAGATCGAAGAATACGACCACATCATCCTCTCCCGGCACCTTCGCCCGGACGGAGATGCCGTCGGCTCCACAAAGGGTCTGCAGGCCATACTGAAAGCCAGCTTCCCGGAAAAGGAAGTGCTGTGCATCAATGAGGACTATGCGGACCAGACCGCCTTCCTGGGTCCTGAGGATGCGCAGATCCCGGAGGAAGGCTACCAGAACGCGCTCGCGATCGTGTGCGACTGCGCGGAGCCCGGCCGCATTGCCAACAAGCTCATCACCAGGGCGAAGGAAATGATCTGCTTTGACCACCATGTGGAGGAGCAGCCCTACGGAGACATTTCCGTGGTAGAGCCGGAGCTTTCCAGCGCCTGTGAACTCATCGTCAACTGGTACCGCCTGCTTGAAGACAAGCTGGTACTGAACAAGGAAGCCGCGACCTATCTCTACGCCGGCATGGTGACGGACTCCGGCCGCTTCCGCTTCGATTCGACGACCGGCGAGACCCTCCGCGATGCTGCGCTCCTGTTGGATAAGGGTGTTGAGACCGAACCGCTCTACGCGAACCTTTACATGGAGGATTTCGACATTCTGAAGTATCAGGCCTACGCCTACGGGCAGATGAAGCGCACGGAAAACGGCGTGGCCTATCTCTTCGTTGATAAAGCGATGAAGGAGCAGTTCCACCTGACCCCGGAACAGGCCTCCAACTCCGTCAACCTCATGGATACCATCAAAGGGAGCCTCATCTGGCTGGCCTTTATCCAGTATGACAAATTCATCCGGGTAAGGCTGCGCTCCCGCTTCGTGCCGATCCGCGAGCTCGCGGCGGAATATAACGGCGGCGGCCATGACATGGCAGCCGGTGCTACCATCTACAGCGAAGAGGAAATGCAGGAAATGATCCGCAAGGCGGACGCCATCCTGAAGGAATACAAAGAGACCCATGAGGGGTGGCTGTAGGTCGATCATTGAAAAAGAAAACGCTCCGGCGCGCTGATATGTACCCTCTTTACTGGACAACCAGTAAGGAGGGTATATTTTATGCGTTACAGTTACGAGTACAAGCGGAAATGCGTTGAA